>QHXA01000807.1:2269-2796 GCA_003222755.1 Acidobacteriota bacterium | reverse complement strand
CATAACGAGCGAGCAAAAACAGCAGGTCTGATGTTGGACAAGATGGATGTGACACACGTCAGCGAAAATCCTGAAGTGTGGGAGAAGGTTGTGCGGAAACTCCGGGCCGGAATGATGCCTCCCTCCGGCATGCGCCGGCCTGACCGGACAGCCACTGAGAGCTTCGTTGGCTTGCTGGAAACAGAACTCGACCGTTCGGCTACAGCCAAGCCCAATCCCGGCGCACCAGCGCTCCATCGTCTCAACCGAACAGAATATGCCAACGTGATTCGCGACCTGTTGGCTCTTGAGATTGACGCGACGTCGCTGCTACCCCCGGATGATTCGAGTTCGGGCTTTGACAACAACGCAGATTCGTTGGGCGTGTCTTCGGCGTTAATGGAACGGTACCTGGCGGCCGCGGGCAAGATCAGCCGGCTCGCTATAGGCGACATGTCCGTTGTTCCCAGCGCGAAAACGTACGCTGTCCCGGCTGACCTCACGCAGGACTACCATGTTGAGGGCCTTCCTTTCGGAACACGAGGTGG
>QHXA01000807.1:0-2220 GCA_003222755.1 Acidobacteriota bacterium | reverse complement strand
ATCGCATTCAAGCTCTCGAGAGGAGGCACGACCAAGGGCGAACAAGTAGAAGTCAGCGTCAATGGAGAAAGAGTCCGGCTATTTGATCTCGCGGCCGGCAGGGCCGCCGATAATGCAGAAGGCGAGGGCGAATCTCAACAGGTCCGGGTTCCGCTGAAAGCTGGATTGCAATCGATCGGAGTCACGTTCGTTGCAAAGAATTACGCGCCAATCGAAGATACCTTGCAGCCGTACCTCCGGAGCATGATGCCGGGCGGAGTCTGGACGGTCGCGCCGCATCTTGGCAGCGTCACAATTACCGGACCGTATCAGACAACCGGCGTTGGCGATACGCCCAGCCGCCGTCAAATATTCGTGTGCCACCCCGGAAATGCACAGAGGGAACTGCCTTGCGCGAAAGAAATCATCTCGACGTTAGCGCGCCGCGCGTTCCGCCGGCCCGTAACTGATGAGGATCTCGAACCATTGATGGCGTTTTATCAGGCGGGCCGTAATAAGGGAGCTTTTGATGATGGCATTGAAATCGCGATGCGCCGGATTCTCGCCAGCGCCGAGTTGATATACCGCTTCGAACGCGAGCCTGCCAAAACTGGTGAAACCTATCGCATCAGCAATGTAGAGCTCGCTTCTCGATTATCGTTTTTCCTTTGGAGCAGCATCCCCGATGACGAACTTCTAAAGATGGCGAGCCAGGGGAAATTGAAGGATCCCGCAGTGTTGGAACAACAAGTCCGTCGCATGTTGGCCGATCCACGGTCGAAGGAACTGGTCAATAACTTTGCGGGTCAATGGCTATACTTGCGGAACTTGCAAAGCGTCGTCCCCGCACTAGACGATTTCCCCGACTTTGACGATAACCTTCGGCAGGCGTTCCGGCGCGAGACGGAGATGTTCTTCGACACCATCGTTCGTGAGGATCGCAACGTGATTGAGCTGTTGACGGCGAATTACACGTTCCTCAATGAACGTCTGGCAAAGCATTACGAAATTCCGAATATTTACGGAAGCCAATTCCGTCGGGTGACGCTCGCAGCCGACAGTCCACGCCGCGGACTGTTGGGTCAAGGAAGCATCTTGACGGTGACTTCGTTAGCCACTCGTACTTCTCCGGTCCTGCGAGGCAAGTGGGTGCTTGAGAACATCCTTGGGACTCCTCCGCCAGAACCACCTCCGAATGTACCCGCGCTGAAGGAAGCGGTTAGACCGACTGATGCCAGCAGGGACACCGCCCAGGTTCCCTCGGTTCGTCAGCGGCTGGAGGAGCACCGCACGAAAGAACCCTGCGCAAGCTGTCACAAAATGATGGATCCAATTGGATTCGCTCTTGAAAACTTCGACGGAGTCGGGAAATGGCGAACGCAGGATGGACGTGCTCCGATCGATGCGTCAGGACAGCTGGTCGATGGAACCAAAGTTGAAGGTCCGGCGAAGCTGCGTGCGGCGCTGCTGCCTTACTCCGAACAATTTGTCCGAACCGTGACAGAAAAGCTTCTCACTTATGCCCTGGGGCGCGGCCTCGCATATTACGACATGCCGGTAGTTCGTTCGATCACGAAAGAAGCGGCACGCAATGAGTACCGTTTTTCTTCGCTCATCCTGGGTATCGTCAAGAGCCCGCCATTTCAGATGAAGATAAAGTTGCAACAGAGCGCCGCTCGTGAATAATTGTGCAAGTATAGGGGCCGGTCTAACCACCGGCGGGCGCTTACAGGCGCCCCTGCAGTTTTACGGAGGCCGAGAATGATGTTCATTACGAAGAAGCACCTTCCTCGCCGAACTTTTCTCCGCGGTATAGGTGTAACACTGGCCTTGCCGTTATTTGATTCGATGCTGCCGGCACAAACGCCATTGGTCAAAACAGCAGCAAGTCCAAGAATTCGCGCCGGCTTCCTTTATATGCAGCACGGCGCGATTATGAGTCAGTTCACTCCAGAAACGGAGGGTGCCAACTTCGAGTTCAAGCGGATTATCAAGCCGCTTGAGCCATTCCGGGATCAGTTGTTCATCGTCAGTGGAATGGAAGTTAAAACAGCCGGCCCGGCTCCAGGCGAGAGCGGTGGAGACCATGTGCGTTCGGCAGCGGCGTTCATCAGCGGCGCTCGCCCAAAACATACTGCCGGCGCCGACTACTATTTAGGCGTCACTGCCGACCAGGTCATTGCGAAACAGATAGGACAGGATACGGTGTTACCGTCCATTGAGCTTGGAATCGAAGATGTG
>QHXA01000110.1 GCA_003222755.1 Acidobacteriota bacterium | reverse complement strand
AGGCAATCCGGTCAGGCCTGCAACTGCAACAGGAGATCTTCAACAATTCAGCATTTTCGGCCGCGATCCCCTTCGGCCGGGATTGGACCCGGCCGGCTTCGTACAAAACACGCTGCTCGCCAACATGCCGCTGCCGAACGATTACACGATGGGCGATGGACTGAATACGGCCGGCATCCGTTTTACACGCCGTATTTATGGACTTGATGTGGCTGATGGAAATTCCAACGACCAGAACAATCGAGACCAGTTTAACGTCCGCATCGATCACACCTTCAGCTCTAAACACAAACTTAGCGGGGTCTGGACGTACGAACGATCCATCGACCACAGCTCACAAGCCGGCCTTCGATCCTACCCCAACGGGTTCGATGGCGGGCACAGCAAATGGCCGCGGCTGTACACGGTTTCGTTTGTCTCGACGCTTTCTTCGTCGATGGTCAATGAAGCTCGCGGTGGGCTTCGAAGATCGGCGATCGCAAGCTGGGCGCCGTTCTACGTCGGGCGAAACCTGGACGGCACCGGCGCGCCCATGGGAACAGGAGCCGAGGCATTCAAGCTTCTTCCACAAAACAACGGCATTCCTTTTCAAGCGGTAACCGCATTCATCGGCACGAATGGTTTCATGAACTGGAGCGCGGGATTCGGATCCACTCGCAGCTCGCGCAGTCCCCTCTGGCAATATGGTGACAACCTCAGTTGGACGATGGGCAAACACGCCTTGAAATTCGGCGGTGAAATGCGCCGCGATCAGACCACCGGATGGAACGACAACAACATGACGCCGCAAGCGATATTCGGCGCCGGCAACTTTCCCGTGACGGGAATCGACAACACAGCGTTTGTGGGATTGAGCGCAAATAACCAGACGGCTGCCCGCAGCATGCTTACGGATTTGGCCGCGTCGATTGGAAGCATTCGAGAGGGTTTCGATCTGCCAAACGCCACAGCCTCGCAGTTCCTCGGCTATAAAGACGGATATGTCATGCACGACCGGGACTGGCACTCGAATGAGTTCAGCGCCTTCTTCAAGGACGACTGGAAAATCCGTTCGTCGCTCACGCTGAACCTGGGCATCCACTGGGAATATTTCGGCGTGCCGTATGAAGGTAAAGGCCGTGCCGGCCAGCCCACGGCCGGAAATGAAGCCGGCGCCTGCGGCATCAGTTGTGGAAGCGTCACTGTTTCCCGCTTCGTCGGCAAAAACTCACCGAATCCCGGCCTCCAACTCTACAAGGATGATTGGAACAACTTTGCTCCGTCAGTGGGATTGAGCTGGTCACTGCCATGGTTGGGAAAAGACAAGACCGTGCTGCGCATGGGATACGGTGTGGCTTACACGGGTGGAGCGCTGAAGTCGGCGAACACGATCCTCGATTCAATTGCGGGCGCAGCGCCGGGAGCCGCAGAACTCAGCGGAGGCAATGGGATCACATTCACCCCGAATGCGTACACCAACATGGCAAACATCTCATTACCGATAGCGCACCAGTATGCGCCTCTCAGTGCGGTTCCAATCGAGGGACAGCGGTCCGACACGCTGAGTGTGTATTCGACGAACCGGATCAATCCTTACGTTCAGAATTTCAACTTCGAAATTCAGCGCGAGGTCGCGCGGACGTTAACCCTTGATGTGGCCTATGTCGGCAGCAAGGGCACGAAGTTGAATGGCGGCCGGAATCTGAACGCGGTCAACATCTATTCGCAGACTGCCGGCCAAACATTGCTCGAGGCATTCAATATCACGCGCGCCGGCGGGAATGCGGCGTTCTTCGACACATTGCTGAGAGGTATCAATATCGGTGGCGGCGCGTCGACCGTCAATGGAACGACCGTCACCGGTTCACAGGCGCTGCGAACCAACACCACGACGCGCGCGATGATCGCCAATGGCAATGTCGGCGCCCTGGCGAATTTCCTGAACACCAGTACCGCCGGTACCGGGAAAGGGGGAGGCCTATATACGACAAACGGCCTCCCTCAAAATTTCTTCGTCCTCAACCCGCAGTTCGCGACGGTTAATTACTACGACAATTCGGCTAGTTCCTCTTATCATTCCGTACAAATCCAGGCGACCAAGCGTCTATCTCATGGACTCGCCAATCAGTTTACGTACACCTGGAGCCGGGCACTCGACATCTCAGATGGCGACGGGATCATTTCTCCTCGCGACCCTAACAATGTCCGGCTGGAGAAGGGGCGGGCCGGTTTTGACCGTTCCCATATCCTCACCAGCGCCGGCACGTATGAGTTGCCGTTTGGGCCCAACCGCCTCCTGCTGCGTAATGGCACCGGTTGGATACAGAGATTTGTGGAGCGGTGGCAATTGGGAGGAATCTTCAACTACAGTTCGGGACAGCCTCTGACGATTACGGCGCCCGTCTCGACGGTCTGGCAATCGACAACCGCATCCACGCCGGTTGCGCTCGGGCCAGTGCCTTCTGATATCGGTAAAGTAACCTTCGTTTCCAATGGTGTCGTCTACTTTCCCACACTCACGTTAGCTGATGATCCTGCAAACAGTAGCGTCTCTTCAGCGAATTCGCTCAGCGGCTCATTTAGTAATCGGGGAATCAAGGACGGTAACGGCAACTGGCTTTTGGTGAATCCCGCTCCGGGTCAGGTTGGCACGCTTGGCAGGAACACGATCGTTGGACCCGGCAACATCCGGCTGGACATGAATCTGATCAAGCGCATCAGGATGACCGAAGCGAAAGATTTTGAATTTCGGGTGGATGTGGTCAACATCCTGAACCATGCGAATTTCGGTAATCCCAACGTGAATATCAACTCGACGAATTTCGGACGTATCACGAGTGCAAGTGGAGCACGGCGGTTTACGTTCAATGCTCGCGTGAATTTTTAGATTGTAGTCAGCCGGGTGGACCTGATTTGTCTGTCCACCTCGGCACATTCCAGGCATGTCAACACTGAATGCCGTGATTTGGGTCTGAAACGAACCTCTACTGTAGGGGTGGTCTATGACCGCCTACTGGAGTTTGGACATTTTAGGCGTACATTCTGTGTTGCTGAAGGACAGACGCTTCGGCACCGCGGAGCGGTGCTGGGAAATTAGCCAGGGGTACGCGTTTTTTGCGTACCCCTGGTATTGAGACGCACCAAGAATCGCACCCCCGGCCGGGGTGCGAGGAGTCCGCGATACCCTTTCAGGGTGCGGATTCCAGAGTGTCGAAGTATTCTAGGGGTACGCAAAAACGCGTACCCCTGGCTAATTTCCCAGCACCGCTCCGCGGTGCGAAATGTCCAAACTCCAGCGGGGCGGTCTGCGAAGGTGTGAATGAATTGGAATCAGGCGTTATTCCCCTCCTTGCATCACCGCAAGGAGGGGTGTAATCTTCGACGGTAATTCATTCACACCTGCATAGACCGCCCTACAGCTGAAACATGATCTATGTCGTGACGTACATTGATGTCCAGCTGGGTTCCACCACCGAAGGCATCGAGCTACTCAAGCAATACCGCGAAGCCAGCGGCGCGGAGGTGTTCCAGGAGACCTGCCGTCCGAATCGTTTTGTCATTGTTGAGACCTGGAAGGATGAATCGTCATTTCAGAGTCACGAAACTGCTGCCCATACTGCCTCATTCCGCGCCAGCCTGCGCGCCATTCAGAACAGCCCCCACGATCAACGGGTGCATCAGGGCTTCTCAGTTGGTACGGAACTTCGTCCGCTCGGCGCTGGCAAGGTATTCGTCGTGACACACGTGGATGTCCTCCTGCGCGGAAAGACGAGACTGAGGTTTTGCTCAAGAGTTTGGCCGAACAAAGCCGGAAGGAGAATGGGAACGTCGTCTACGACGTGTTCCAACAGAAAGCGCCTCGTACAAACCATTTCACGGTATTTGCGACTTGGAATAACGACGAGGCTTTCGCTTCGCACGAAATGCAGCCACACACGCGGCAATTCCGCGAGGCGCTCGCGCCGATGTTGGGTGCACCTTATGACGAGCGCCTCTACAGCCGTCTCAGTTGATCACCGCCAACGCCGCCCCCGGCCTCTGCCTCTGCCGGGAAATCCTCGCTCGTTTTCAATCTCCACCGATGAAATCTGCCGGTCCCAATTGCGAAAACTTCGTGCTGGGACTTGGGCAAGATCTGGAATGTCTCGATCGACAACGATGCTTTCGCCTCGGAAATCGGCGTCACGATAGACCACCGCTACTGCGCGGCCAAACACACGGATAGATGAAATCCTGTCGCTCCAGTTTCCGGCTCTGCCGAGATCGCTTAGGTCCGCACCGGTACTCCAGCACTGCGATCGTCCTTGAAAATCGCGGCGATCGTAAACGCAAATGCCCTCACTAATCTGCTGATCTTGGTCTCGATCTCGATCGCGATCCCGCCCAAACACTGGTGCGTTATTTCCATACGGACCCGAATTGTAGTTCGCACCCACGCGCAACGACTCTATCCGATCGTTCCATGTATGCCCGCCACTGGCGGCTCGTAAGGCCAGATCCGGGACATCGGATGTAAATTCTGTGGTCCGGCCGCGGAAATCCGTCTGGTCATAAACGGTGACTCGCGTTCGGCCGAATATTCGGATCGAGGAAGCAGCAGCCTTGTGGTCACCCAAGCTGCGAACCTCGTCGCCCTCGGTATAGCACTGTTCCCATCCTTGGTATCGAGCATCCTTATAAAAGCAAACGCGAGCGCGGCCTTGGTTTTGTTCGCCGACCCTTCGAAACTGAGGCGCAGCAGTTGATTGCGGCGCCAAAAACACCGGGAGCAACACGGCGAATGCGAAAGCCGAATATGTCTTCATAGCAAACTCCTCTTGCGAATAGACGGGCCTATGCAGAAAACGGCGGCATTTTCAGTTATATACGCGGCCCACAACAATAGTTAGACCATCTTCGCTCCAGTGACATCGAAAACCAAGTACCGGTAAGCGTTGTCAAACTTGTACTCATCGGCTAATTCGGCCCGCTGCCGCGGTTTGCGGCCATGTCTCTATTTGCGTTGGCCACCGCACCGTCCCAGACGACTCGGCGAATAGCACTTTGGTGCCGGTTCGCAGCCATGCCTAGGTGCTACCTTGGTGTTACGTTCCTCGACGCTCTGCCTCGAAGGCGCGGCAAACAGGGACGAATGTCATTCCGACAAGGAGGCACGAATGATGGGGCCAAGAATCAATATTGGGCAGTTAGTGCTGATGTTCAGCATCAGCACCGCCATGTTAGCCATGCAAACCGGCCAAGGAGGCGGCCGATCGGCAGGCGTGGGTGGGCCGTCGAATTCCGCAGCGTCTCACCGAACCACAAATGCTGCAACATCCGCAGCCGACGATCATCGGCAGTTAGCTACGGGACAAAAGGACAGCCGCGGCTTCAGAGACTATGGTCAGTACGTTGCGGCGACCCACGTCTCAGAGCATCTCCACATTCCACTCGCTGACCTGAAGAAGGCAATGGTTGACGATAATCTCTCGCTTGGCCAAGCGATTCACAAATTGCGGCCCGCCTTAAGTCCGCAGCTAATTCAAGCTGAGACAAAGAAGGCTGAAGCCGCTGCCAACCACGCGGAGGCAGTATCCACAAAATAGTCGCGGTCTTGAGCGAAGCTTGGCTCCGCATTGTAGGGGCGGTCTATGACCGCCCGCTGGAGTTTGGACATTTCGCACCGCGGAGGGTGCTGGGAAATTAGCCAGGGGTACGCGTTTTTTGCGTACCCCTGGAATACTTCGACACTCTGGAATCCGCACCCTGAAAGGGTGTCGCGGACTCCTCGCACCCCTGCCGGGGTGCGATTCTTGGTGCGTCTCAATACCAGGGGTACGCAAAAAACGCGTACCCCTGGCTAATCTCCTCGCACCGCTCCGCGGTGCCTGGGGCGGTCTATGACCGCCCGCAATCTCGAAACCACTCACCGCGCAGATTCTGGGGGAGGCATAACATCTCTGACGATCACGGCGTTTCGCGGTGCATAGGCGACGACCGTTCCCCGAGGCGAAAGCAGTTTTGAGATGACCACGGCCACGTCCTCCGCTTTGGCATAGTTCAGGAAAAAGATGCGCGTCTGCAGAGGCAAGGCATTCAAGCCGGCTTCTTCCGTTGCCACGCTCTGTTTACGTTCGGCTTCAATCGCCGTCGGTGCGATCCGCATCGTATTTCCTTGAACTTCTTTCGCCAGCCCATAGTTCTTCATGACTGCATCAAGCACCTCTTGCCACGGGGCATCTTTGACCATCAGGTTCACTTTCCCTTGCACGGTGGGATGAAGCACGACATTCATGTTTGCCGTCTTCGCCATCAACCGAAAGAAGTCGCTCAGATCCATATCTCTCGTGTCGAGGGAAACGAGTTGAGCGGAACCAAGAAACGCCGCAAGAATCAAGTTTGAGATTGTCATGGATATTATTCTCTCAAACTTGTGAATGCTCGATTCGGGAACTGACGATTTGTTTTAAGTCGACGACGCGGACACATCATGTTCCACCGAAATGCCTAACTTTTCCTAATGGATCAAGCTCAACTTGTGTGATAGCGTGAGGCCCTTTCAACGCAATTGTCTCAACCATTGCTCGAGGAGGCCACATGATAGGCAGCATTGTTTTTGTGCTCCTCGGCGCCGCAGCTGCTGCTGCAACGCCCTGCGAGAATCTGGCAAGTCTTAAGCTCGCCGATACGACGATTACAAGTGCCGTTGTTGTTCCGGAAGGTCCGCCTCCAGCACGCGGAGGGGGCGGTGGAGCTGGCGCACGAGGAGGCACCCGCGGCGGCGGAGCCCCTCAAGCTCAAGGTGCAGTACCCCAAGTTGGGCAACAAAGCGGCACGCGAGGCGGTACGCCTCCGGCGAACATCCCGGCTCATTGCCGGGTTCAGATGGTTCTCAAGCCTACTTCCGACTCCATGATTAATATGGAACTCTGGCTACCTACCGAAAACTGGAATGGAAAGTTCATGGGCGTTGGCAATGGCGGATTTGCGGGCTCAATCCAAGGTCTAAATAATGAAATGCCCCAAGCGCTGCGGCTCGGATACGCCACTGCGGGCACTGACACCGGCCACCAGGAGCCCGGCGGAAACTGGGCGATCGGCCATCCTGAAAAGCTCATCGACTTCGCCTACCGCTCAACGCATGAAATGACGGTGAAAGCCAAGCAGATCGTCAAGGCGTTCTACGACCAGAACGCGAAGTACTCCTACTTCAAAGGATGCTCCACGGGTGGCCGCATGGCGCTGATGGAAGCCCAAAGATATCCCGACGACTATGACGGTATTATTGCCGGCTCTCTCGCCAATCGTCACATTCATATGTGGACCGCAGGCGTTGCTCGAAGCATTCAGCTTTCACGTCATCCGGAAGGAAACCTCACGGCGGAGAAGGCAGCTCTGGTGAATCAGATGGTCACGAACACCTGCGACACGCTTAAGGAAGGATTCCTGAACAACCCGCGTCAGTGCAAAGTGGACTTCTCGACACTGCTTTGTGCCGCAGGTAAGGACGACAACACGTGCCTCACAGCCTCGCAATTGAAGACTGTCGACACATATTACGGCGGTGTGAAGAACTCGAAAGGCGAATTGATCTTTTCGGGCCAGGCTCTCGGCAACCCAATAGGAGCCCTACGCGGCACGAATCAGTCGCCGGGCGGCACATTCGACATTGTCCGTATCGCTTACAACGATCCGAATCTGGACTGGCAGAAATTCGACCTCGACAAAGACATGCCGATCATCGACAAGGCGATAAGTTACGTCGATGCCGTGAATCCGGATCTCAGTAAGTTCAAAAAAAGCGGCGGAAAGCTGATATTGACCCATGGATGGGCCGACACTGGGATCACTCCGGAAACGACGATTTGGTACTACGACTCCGTCCTGGAGAAGATGGGCAAAAATCAGAGCGACTGGATGCGTCTTTTCATGGTTCCTGGAATGGGTCATTGCGGCGGTGGTCCTGGCGTCAACACGTTCGACTCCATCGGCACGATCGAGAAATGGGTCGAAAAGAGCATCGCTCCCGATCAAATGCTCGGAACGGGAGCGCAAGGTCTCACCCGTCCGCTGTGCCCGTATCCACAATATGCAGAATACAAGGGAACTGGCGACTTGAAAAATGCAGCGAGTTGGGCCTGCAAAGCGCCTGCTCCGCAAGCCAAAGCGAAGTAGCCGCAGACGGCTTTAGCACATGAAAACGCACGCGCCACAACTGATCATGCTTGCCCACGCGCCACTGCAAATTCCAAACCCGGACTGGATGGACGAACCGAAGGTGCGGAAGGCGTTGAAAGACAGCAGCAAGAACAAACTATTTGGGCACTGAGAGTAATGGTCGAAAGTTGGAAGATCGCAAAGCTGCGGCCGACCTTCGCGACGCCGAAAACCCAGCACTCTGACGGGAGACCTTCACCGCGTATAGTTGTTGTGGAGGGTCGCCATGTTACGTACCCGGTTATGCGAACTCTTGGACATTGAAGCGCCCATCATTGGAGCGCCCATCATTGGAGCGCCCATCATTGGAGCGCCTCTAGGACCGGAGATCAGTGGTCTCGAATTAGCAGCAGCCGTCAGCAATGCGGGAGGGCTTGGGCTCTTTTCGTTCGCGGG
>QHXA01000109.1:563-9569 GCA_003222755.1 Acidobacteriota bacterium | reverse complement strand
TCGGAAATAAGGCGCCAGATTTTGAATTGAAGGATTCGGGCGGCCAAGCGCACCGGCTGTCGGACGCGTTGGAGCGCGGTCCGGTCGTGCTTGCGTTTTACAAATCGGAATGCCCGACGTGCCAGTTTACGTTCCCTCATGTTCAAAAAGTCTTCTCACGCGTGGGCACGACTGCGGGTTGGACGCTGTGGGGAGTGTCACAAAACGACACGGACGAAACGCGCCGGTTCGCCAAAGAATACGGAATCATCTTCGACCTGCTCGTGGACGAGTATCCTTACCCTGTTTCCGCCGCCTATGGCATCGAGTATGTTCCCGCCCTATTTTTGATCCAGCCGGAAGGAAACATCACGCTCAGCGTATTCGGTTTTACGAAGGCGGGATTGAATCAAATCGCCGGTGCGACAATCACATCGCGCCGGCCCGCCTGGAAGCAGTTCCCTGGACCCGCGTCTGCATCGATTGTAAGGTCAAGCAACGCGGCTAATTTGGTAATTCGGGGCCAGACGTCTAAATCACCTAATTACAAACGGGGAGCTGCTGAATTGTAATTAGGTGATTTAGACGTCTGACCCCGAATTACCAAATTAGCCGCGTTGCTTGACCTTGCAATCGATACAGACGCGGGTCCAGGGAACTGCTTCCAGGCGGGCCGGCGCGATGTGATTGTCGCATTCCATGCAGATGCCATAGGTACCCTGCTCGATGCGGTGGATAGCCTCTTCAATGGCGCGCAGAAGTTTCGAGTCCGTTTGCTTAAGTGCGAGGCGCACGTGGAGGTCGCTTTCCTGGCTGGACTGATCGATCCAATCGCCGCTCTTCGATCCTGGTTCGGCAGCGGGCGTCCGCACCGGAGCCGCTGCCAGCAGTTCATCCCTCTTCTTCTCGAGGAGACCCTTATATTTCTTCACGTTTGAGGAACTCATGTCTTCTGTACTCCTACGACGAGCCCGGCAAGGACCAAAATAACCGACGATTCTAGCACCAGGACCGGAGCTGTGCAAAGACCAGGTCCTTCACGGTGATCACGTCGTACTGGAGCAATTCGCTATCGTCGACAGTCCCAACCCACTCCTGAATGCGCTTTTTCAACTCGGCTTCCAGTCCATCTGAATCGGCAACGGCAAAGCGGGTCTTTAGCTGTGCGATAGCCACGGGGGTCGCCTGACCATTTAGGAAGGTGCTGACGTAATCCGCGGCCGAATGACGAATCTCGTTTATACGATTCAGCTGCTCTTTCAGCTGGTTTTCTTCACGCCACTGCCGTATTTTTCTGTCTGCCACTTCCTCAACTTTGAATCTGAGGATGGCTGAAAACAGCTCTTCATCATTCGTCTCCTCAAGCGCCGAGCGTACGGACGCAAACAATTCCGATTCTTGACTAGCGGTCAGCGCAAAGTCATACGGAAGCAAATGCGTGCGGACGTAGGTGTCCATCAATTCATAACGGACCATTCGCTCCTCAGGAGTCTTTTGTCCTGGCCGCACCAGGCGCCGAAAAAACTGTCGTCTCGATAGGGGCATGGTTTCCAACGATAGCACAGCCTCCGGGCCAACTGTAGGGCGGTAGGGGCGGTCTATGACCGGCCGATGACCGCCCTACAGCGCGACGGAGACTGGTATAATTCAACTTCATATGAGGAGCTTCGTTCAGGATCTTGAAGATTACGTCGACCAGAAGCTTTCCAGCCTTGATCTTCTGAAAGAGCCTGCAATCGGCTCTGTGGACCGGTCGGAGATCGTGCGCCGGTTGAAAATCGCACTGAAGAACGAACTGGAGGCCAGCGAAATTGCGGCGCTATGGATGCCCACGACTCTTGAAACCGAGGTGAAACTTGCGCTTGCGCGGCAGGTTGGCGACGAGGCGAAACATTACCGCCTGATCGAGCAACACTTGGAATATATGGGCGTCGATCTCCGGGACTTCAATCCCGGCGCGGACGGCTACGGACCGATGTTTCAGTTGCTGGCAGGCTTTCAGACGACGGTCGAGCGCATCGGCGCCGCTCAATTCACCCGCGAGTCGCTTGCATTGAAAAAGAACGAGCAGTTCATTGAATTCTGTGAAGCCGCCGGGGACCACGCGACGGCGGCGCTCTATCGCGAGCACATCCAACCTGACGAACAATGGCATGTGCAGCTGGGGCGCACAGTCCTCGAAAAGTATGCCAATACTCCGGAACTGCAGCTGCAGGCGCGTAGAGCCGTCGAAGCTGTGCTCGACCTTGCCATCAAAATTCAGAACAAGCAGCTCAAAGAGATGAGGGTTTCACACGCGCCGGGCTGTTGACGGATCAGCGATATGTACGAAACGATCATCTTTACGACCGACGGACCTGTCGCAACCATCAAACTCAACCGTCCGGATAAACTCAATGCATTCGGCGGTCCGATGCGGGAAGAAATTCTCGATGCGCTCGCGAAGCTGGCCTTGGATGACGAGGTCCGCGTCCTCCTCGTGACTGGAGAAGGTCGGGGTTTTTCCGCCGGCGGCGATATCGATCATCTAAAACAGCTCCGCGATCACAAGGATGAGGAAGCTTTTCGACGGGTTCTGGCGAATGGGCAAAAGATCACACGGACCCTGCGGTCCCTGCCGAAGCCAGTCATCGCCGCTGTAAACGGTCCCTGTGCGGGCGCCGGCTTCAGCTTCGCGCTTGGCTGCGATATACGCATTGCTTCCGACATCGCGACATTCGGCGCAAGCTTCGCGCGGATTGGGCTGCATCCGGATTGGGGCGGAAGTTGGTATCTTCCGCAATTGGTCGGTAGCGCGAACGCCTGCGAACTCATATTCACCGGCTCGATGATTTCTGCTCAACACGCTGAGCGGATTGGGCTGGTGAACCGGGTCGTTCCTCACGCTGAGCTGATGCCCACTGTGCTGGAGCTTGCCGCGACCATGGCGCAAACCGCGCCCCACGTCTTGCGGTTGGCCAAAGAATCTATTTACCGTAGCCTGAGTTCGGATCTGGAAACCGCATTTGCCAGAGAGACTGAAGTGCAGACTGAGTGCTTTTACAGCGAGGACTTCCTGGAAGGCCTCACGGCATTCAAAGAGAGGCGGAGGCCTCGGTTTAAAGGCCGTTAATCATGAAATTTCGTTGGATCTTATTTCTTACATTGCTGCTATCCGGCTGCAGCCAGAATATCGAAGTGGACAACTCCGGCGAGCGCTTGGAGGATTCGCCTAAACCTGCTGCAAATCCCAATGCAGCGCCGCTGGCGCGCGCCGGCGCCACTGAGGATGAGCCGAAGATCCCGCCGTTCGTAAAGGCATATTTCATGCATATGTGGGTGGAGGCTCTGTATAGCCCGCCGCAAAATAAACATCCCAATCCGAAATGGGAGTCGCCGTTGAAAGACCCGGTGGATGGACGCGTATGGTGTACGGACTGCCACGTCTCGGGGCAGATCGACTTCAGCAAGATTCCCAAGGTGCGAAGCCCCATGGTCGCCGACTTAGAGAAAGATAAAAGCTTCATGGCAGGACTCATGAAGAAATGGGTAGAGCGTTTGAATAGCGAGGAGTTCGGGGCGAAGGCGAAACTGAAGGGGACCGTTACCTGCTTGACGTGTCACGCCACGAATCCGGAATTGGAATAGCCACAAAAAGGCACAAAATGCACGAAGGAGTGTTGTGTATTTCGTGCCTTTTTGTGGCTCAAATCACCGTTCCGCTCGGAAGAATTCCATTCTTTGGCACGATGACGATCCCATCCCGGATGTAGTAACCCGGGCCATCGAAATTCTGGATCCGCTCTTCATTAATAATGTGTACGTTCTCACCGATGTGCGCGTTCTTGTCGATGATCGCTTTCCGGATAACCGATTCCTTACCGATCCCGATATTCGGAATTCCCAACTGCCGGTTGTAGTCGAGATCCTCGTCATCTTCATAGAAATCCGCACCCATCATCATCACGCGTTCAAGGGCGACGTTCTCTCCAACACGGCTGCGAATTCCAACGACTGAATTAAAGATCCTCGCGCCACGCAATATTGACCCTTCTGAGATGATGGAATCACGAATCTCGCATTGCTCTACACGAGTGGAGGGAAGGAAGCGCGCGCGAGTGTAAATCGGCGCGGTCATGTCGTGAAAATCGAAATGTGGATCGCTGCCGGTCAGATCGATGTTCGCTTTGTAGAACGCTTCGACGGTTCCCAGATCTTCCCAATAGTCATCGAATAGATATCCATACACATCATATTTCTCAATAGCGCGCGGAATTACTTGATAGCCAAAATCGATCATGGACGCGTCCGCGAGAAGGTCCGTCAGGACATTGCACTTGAAAAGATAGATGCCCATCGATGCGACGTATGGTCGTTTCCGGGCCTCTTCAGGCGTTAATCCCAACGCCGCCGTATCGGTTTGCATTTCTCGCAATGTGTCACCCTTTGGTTTTTCCCGAAATTGCTCGACCCGTCCATCATTGGCGAGTTTCAGCAGGCCAAAGCTCGATGCCAAAGATTCACTCTTCGGAATCACGCAGATGGTGACATCGGCTCCACGCTTCCAGTGACTATCCAGGACTTTGTGATAGTCCATCCGGTACAGTTGATCGCCCGACAGAATCAACTGGTAATCGTTTTCGCGGCCGGTGAATCGATGCAGATGTTGCCGCACGGCATCGGCGGTTCCCTGAAACCAGTTCGAGTTCGTCATGGTTTGTTCGGCCGCAAGGACTTCAATAAAACCTTCTGCGAATGGGTCAAACCTGTAGGTATTCGTGATGTGCCGGTTTAATGAAGCCGAGTTGAACTGCGTCAGGACGAAAATTTTTTTAAGCCCCGAATTCAGACAGTTGCTGATGGGGACGTCGATCAGCCGGTATTTGCCTCCGAGAGGCACCGCAGGTTTCGATCGATCTTGCGTGAGAGGGAAAAGACGCTTTCCTGCGCCCCCTGCGAGAATAATCGAAAGTACGTGTGTAGGATATTCTTTGCTCTTCCTGACCATTTGGTTTACGTCACGACGCAAGCCGGATTTTTCCCATGATACACTAAGCCGGAAACATGCCTCAGTTGCTGCGCGACATCTTTGCTCGCCTTGATGCAGGGATTGCCAAGCCGACTATCCATATCGCTTTGGTCCTCGTTCTCGGCTACCTGGTCCTGAAAATAATCGACTCCGCGTTAAACCGCCTGCGATTGATTATCCCGCGAGACGACGTGCTTGGGATGGCGCGGGTCCAGCAGCGAACAGAGACTTTGCGTGGGGTCGTTCGCAGCGTCAGCAAAGCCATTCTACTTCTCGTTGTCATTCTTCAGATCGGGTCGGAACTTGGCTTCAGCATCGCTCCAATATTGGCTAGTGCGGGAATCGCTGGTCTTGCGGTCGGTTTTGGAGCACAGAGCCTTGTAAAAGACGTCATCTCGGGATTCTTCATCTTGTTTGAAGATCAATTTGGAGTCGGCGATGTCGTCAAGATCGGGGACTTCTCCGGTGTCGTCGAGCGCATGACATTACGCGCAACCGTGTTGCGAAATCTCGAAGGACAAGTTCACGTTGTACCGAATGGCAATATTCAAAATGTAACGGTAATGACGAAGGAATGGGCTCGCGCAGTACTGGACGTGACCGTCCGGCATGAAGAAGAACTCAAACGAATCTTCGATACCCTTGAACGCGTGGGAAGACGCCTCGCTCAAGACTGGCCGGACCGTGTTCTAGACCAACCCACGGTGCTTGGAGTGGAGAAGCTCGATGATTCCGGTGTTACCATCCGGTCTATTGTGAAGACACCGCCATTCAAACATGCGGACGTTTTGCGGGAATGGCGATGGCGCGTGAAGGAAGAATTTGATCGAATCGGTATTCAGTTTGCTCAGAAGAATCAGCCGGCGCCGCCTATCGTGTACGGTGAGCCTACAAAAAAATAGCGGTGCCCTGAGCCGCCGCGAGGCCGCGGTAGGCGCCGGCTAAACACGGCGCCTACCGCGGATTGTAGTTATTGCCCCAGCTTCTGTTTCTTCTGAGCGATGAACTCCTCCAACCCATTTGTGTTGTCGTTCTTAGCGGTCCACAGTCTGGTCAGAGCGTCTTTGGCCTGCGCGCTGACTTGTCCACCGAGTGCGACAGCTATAGCAAGCTCGTCAATTGCTTTGTCTCGCGCCTTGCGAATATCGTCTTCAAGTCCGCCCCGCTTGGCGGCGAGTTCGTCGATCGTCGGCTGATCTGCTCTTGCGGCTTTCGCCTTATTTTCTGCGTCCACAGCAGCTTGGTATTCGTGGGAAGCCTGAGCGGCCAATGCCTGGTAATCCAAACCCAGGTAAAAGTGAGCCACTTCGTCCTTCGGCGTCTTTTGAAGCGCCAGCTCATATTCTTGGATCGATTTGTTGTAATCCGGCCGATTGTAGGCGATCAATCCAAGTGTTGCGTGCAAGTTGCCTTCGATCTGCTCCAACTGCGACTTCGACTGCGCATCGGCCTTGGCCACCATGGCCTGGATACCCGCGAGCGCTTTCGTGGCGAGGTCCTGCGCCTTGTCGAGCGCCGTTTTCTTTCCGGCTGCGTCCTCCGGCAGCTTCGCAGGAATGACAGCCGACAGGGTGATCATCGTGTTCAGATCATTCGGATCGATTGCCAGGACCTTCTCTCCATAGCTGAGGACCTTCTCAATTTGATTCAGGTTTTGCGCGGCAATCATCGCATTCGCGTAACCATAAGCCTTCAGCTTGTTGTCCGCTTGAGGCAGAGCGGCGGCGCGATCAGCAGTCTCGACGACCTTTGCCCAGTTCTTCGCATTGGTATAGGCGCCGATGGTCATTGTGTACGCGTTGGGGACGCCTTCGGATTCCTTAAATTCCGCGATGAATTTCTCACCCAATGCTGCCTTTTTAGCGGGATCCTTCTCATTAAACACGGCCACATAGGCGTTATATTCTGGTGTCGTTTTCAGTTGGGGTTGCCTATCCTGTCCGAAGCCTGGCAGGGCCGATACTACCAAAGCAAGTAGCAGGAACAGGGATACTCCCAGATAACCGGTTCGTTTCATTTGAAAGTTAACCTCCTCACACACTCCAAGGCGTTCCGTTGGTCAGTGGACACATACTAGTCGAAATTTCATCGGGCAAGCAACGAAATGCAAACACGGAAATTCAGTCGTAGTACTCCATTCCCAAATGCGTAATCAGGTCCTCTCCCTTTAAATACCGAAGGGTGTTTTTCAGTTTCATCAACTGAATGAACAAATCATGTTCGGGATACAACCCCGCGGCATGCATCGGACTCTTGAAGTAAAAGCTCAACCATTCCTGGATGCCGCGCATTCCACACCGCTGCGCAAGGTCCAGGAATAGCACCAGGTCCAAAACGATGGGCGCGGCCAGAATGCTGTCGCGGCACAGGAAATTAATCTTGATCTGCATGGGATAACCGAGCCATCCGTAGATGTCGATGTTGTCCCAGCCCTCCTTATTATCCCCACGCGGAGGATAGTAGTGGATACGCACCTTATGCGTGAAATCCTTATAGAGATCCGGATAAAGCTCCGGCTGAAGGATCTGTTCCAGAACCGAAAGCTTACTCTCCTCCTTCGTTTTGAAAGAATCCGGATCATCGAGAACTTCACCGTCGCGATTGCCGAGAATATTCGTCGAGAACCACCCTCTCAAGCCCAGCATCCGTGACTTCAAACCCGGGGCGAGAATGGTCTTCATCAGCGTTTGCCCGGTTTTAAAGTCTTTACCGCAGATGGGAATACCTTTCTCCTGAGCCAATTGAGTCAGCGCCGGAATGTCAACAGTCAGATTGGGGGCGCCATTCGCGAATGGGATCCGCTTGCACAGTGCGGCATATGCGTAAATCATGCTTGGCGCAATCGCCGGATCGTTCTCGCGAAGCGCTTTCTCGAATGCCGGAATCGACGCATGTGCCGCTTCAGGCCTCATATAAACTTCGGTGCTGCCGCACCAGATCATGACGAGTCGAGAAAGTTTGTTGGCTTTGCGGAACTGCTCGATGTCATCCATGACCTGTTCAGCGAGTTCCATCTTGTTGTTGCCGGACTTGACGTTCGGGCCTTGCAACCGTTTGACGTAATCCTGGCTGAAAACGGCTCGCAAGGGCTTGATCTTTTCGATCTCGGGCCGAACCGCGTCCAGGAGGTCCTTTTCGAGAACGCCCGCTTTTGTGGCGCTTTCGTAGCAATTGTCTTCGTAGATATCCCAGCCGCCAAAAACCAGATCATCAAGGGCCGCGAGCGGAACGAAATCATGGATCTTTGGGACCCGGCGCTCGGTGCGTTTCCCGAGCCGTATCGTTCCAAGTTGGGTGAGGGATCCCACCGGCTGGGCGATCTTTTTCTTGATCGCTTCAATGCCCGCGATGAACGTTGTACTGACGGCGCCCAGCCCCGGAATCAGGACGCCCAACTTGCCGGATGGCGCTTCAATTTTGACACCCTTCTGTACCACATGACCTCCTGATAAACCGAAGCAGTATATTACGCATTGCAGTATTGACTCGCATCATTCATCGGTACGCAATGTATCGCCCCGCTCGGTCCAGCTCGCGATCAGATAGTCCCGATTCATTCGCGCAATGACGTCGAGCCGGATCTCTTTCGGGCAGACGGCCTCGCATTCGCCGATATTGGTGCAACTACCGAACATTTCCTGTTTCACTTGCGCCACGATGTTCAGCACGCGCTGTCGCCGTTCCGGTTGTCCCTGCGGGAGAAGCCCAAGATGACTGATTTTCGCCCCGGTGAACAGCGCGGCGGAGGCGTTCGGGCAAGCCGCGACGCAGGCGCCGCAGCCGATACAGGCAGCGGCATCCATCGCGAGATCGGCATTTCTCTTCGGTACTGGAATGGTGTTGCCGTCGGGAGCGCTGCCGGTCGACACCGAAATGAATCCGCCGTTCGCGATGATGCGATCAAAGGGGCTCCGATCGACCACCAGGTCTTTAATGACCGGAAAGGCTTTGGCGCGCCAAGGCTCGAGGTAGAGAACATCGCCATCTTTAAAATGACGCATGTGGAGCTGGCAAATAGT
>QHXA01000109.1:0-549 GCA_003222755.1 Acidobacteriota bacterium | reverse complement strand
ACGAGCCACAGATGCCTTCGCGGCAGTCGTGATCGAAAGCGATCGGCTCTTCACCCTTCGCAACGAGTTCTTCATTGAGCACATCCAGCATTTCCAGAAATGACATGTGCGGATTGACTTTCGTGTGCTCGTATTTGACCAGGCGTCCGACGTGATTCGGACTTTTCTGCCGCCAAATGTGAAGAGTCAATTTCATTACTTATAACTCCGTTGCGAGGGATGGACATATTCAAACGTGAGTGGCTCTTTACTCAGGATGGGCTGCTTTCGGGGTCCGGCATATTCCCACGCGGCGACATACGAAAAATTCGAATCATCGCGCAGCGCCTCCCCGTCAGGAGTTTGGTACTCCTCGCGGAAATGACCGCCGCCCGATTCATTGCGATGCAGTGCGTCGAGGCACATCAACTCGCCGAATTCCAGAAAGTCCGCAACACGGCCGGCATTTTCGAGTGCCTGGTTTAGTTCTTCGCCGCTCCCAAGCACATTGACGTCTTCCCAGAATTCCTCCCGCAGTTCGGGAACGCGTTGTAATGCCTTCTTCAATCC
>QHXA01000108.1 GCA_003222755.1 Acidobacteriota bacterium | reverse complement strand
ATGTGCCATGGCTGCTCGCGGATGGGCGATTCTGGCATGGGATACGAAAGAGAGTCGTCTATGGATCTACAACTGTGACGCGCATAACCATGGCGGAGTCTGGGGCGCTCTTCCAATCATTGTCCTAGACGTATACGAGCACGCCTACTTCATGGACTATGGCGCGGATCGGCAAGCTTATCTAAAGGCATTCTGGAAAAACTTCAACTGGACAGCAGCAAACGACTTATTCAGGCGTGCATCCGCCATACGGCTCTAGCATCCTAACGTGCTGCTGTGGTAACGTCCCGTCTTTCACAAAAAGATGAGGAGGATTGATGGAAGCACTAGAGGCAATCTTCAGGTGGATACACGTCTTCGTTGGGATCATCTGGATCGGACACCTCTACTTCTTCAACTGGGTCAATGGTCCATTCCAGGCGAAGCTGGACGCGCCCACGAGAAAAGCAGTCGTACCCGAACTCATGCCACGTGCGTTGTACTGGTTCCGCTGGGGAGCAGCTTACACGTGGTTCACCGGGGTGCTTTTGTTGCAGCTGGTCTATTACCACGGACAGCAGGTGCTTGCTACAGGCGCAGACTGGTCCGCCGGCGCAATCGTGATGATCGCCGTGACGTTCCTTGCAGCTTTCCTCTATGACGCTCTATGGAAAAGCGGTCTTGCAAATAACGTGCGGGCTGCCGTGATTGTTTCTTTTCTCCTTCTTTCCATTGTTGTGGCTCTGTTCGTTTACTTCGGGCACTTCAGCTATCGCGGCACATTGATTCATACCGGCGCGCTGTTCGGGACGATCATGGCTTTCAACGTGTGGTTCCGAATCTGGCCATCGCAGAAGAAGATCATTCGGGCCGTGAAAGACGGCGCTGCTGCTGATGCCAACATCGTTAAGCTTGCGGGATTAAGATCCAGGCACAATACCTATATGTCACTGCCTCTATTGTGGGCGATGATCGGCCAGCACACGACGTACTTTGCGGGCGGGAATTTAGGCATCCCCAGCGATTTGTATTGGGTTTTTTGGCTGATCATTATCATTATCGGCTGGCATATCATTTTCCAGGTCTACAAAAAGGCAGGAAAAGTTCAGGGGTTCTAGGTATGCGCACGCCGGAGGACGCCTCCGGCGTGCTTTGTTTTTATCTACCCGCGATCACCAGCGGGGCGCGAAGCGTGAATTCCANCTCATTGTTCCGGGAGTACGCGCACAAAAGACGTGCGCGTACTCCCGGCTAATTTACTTGCACGCCTCCGGCGTGCTTTGTTTTTATCGACCCGCGATCACCAGCGGGGCGCGAAGCGTGAATTCCAGTTTTGTTTCCGATGGAATATTCAGCTTTTCGCCTTTGGTCAGCACCTGCACTGCAGTTGCGCCACCGCCGCCGACTCCGGCACCAATCGCTGCGCCCTTGCCTCCTCCCGCAATTGCGCCAATCACCGCACCGATACCGGCTCCTGCCGCAGCGCGTTTCGCCGTCTGAGATCCACGCCCTTCTCCGACCTCCTCATATTCGGATGTGGTCATGGAGTAAGGAATGCCGTTCACGATAACTTGCGTTAGCTCGAGACCCAATTGAGCAGAACCCGCGATTCTTCCGGCTTCGTTGACATTGGCAATGCGGCCTTTGATGTCAGCACCACGCGGAATCACTTCCACGCCGCCTTGCACCACCGGTTCATCGAGGACGGCGGTGAACTGTTCCCCGACTTTGTTTTTCTCGCTGTTAATCCTGTCGATCAGGCGAATGACGACTTTGGATCCCGTTGGAATTGTCCACGCGGTGTTCGCCGCGTTTGAAGAAGTCGGCCGCGTCACGCGCTCCGTGCTGGGTAGCAGCCGCGGATCAGTAGAATTGTTTGGCCGCGACGGCGATGCCGCGGCAGACGTCGAAGACAATGTTGACGATGAAGATATGGCATTCTTCTCCTCACCAAAGTGAATCTGCTGGACGGACAAGAGGTCATAATCTTTCACCACTCCGTCGCTCGTACGAAATTTGATAACTCGCGCTGACCCACCCTCGAAGAAGCCGGAGATTCGTTCGCCGCTCTTCAGGACCAACGTGTCGGAGAACGCGGGCGCGGCAAAAAGCGCCAACACCGCGACCAACGTTGTGATTTGTATCAGTTTTTTCATTGCTCCTCCCAGTATGTAATTAGAGCCTTTTGCAATTACCGTGCCGATGACCGAAGTTCACATGAAGACCGCGAACGCCTGCATTACACTGAGCCGTAAACCCATCAGGGCACAAGCTCATAACCCATAATTTCCTTGAATTCGGGCCCTGCAGGTCCAAGCAACGGTACCGCGTGAAAGGTCTGGATTAGGTCCGTGGCCAGATCGCCACAGCCGTATGAATAACAACTTTATTGAGACGAGCGGCGAGCGTGCTTGTCAGCTTGCACGGTGGTCTGCATCCAGAATGACAAAATTGACGCCAGAAGGTTCGCGGCGCGTTAGTCTGTACCACTACAACGCGGCTAAGGCTAGAATACGGTCGCATTCCCAGTCCCATAAGGAGGGCGCATATGAACAAGAATTTTTTACTTGGGCTTTTGATCCTCACGACTTTCTGCTTTGCCGTTTCGGCTCAGGGTCCCGCCGGCCAGGCAGCACAGAGCCTCCCCGCAGGAGATGCGAAGGCAATCGTTGAGACCGCGTGCACGACGTGCCACGCGGCAACCATGATTACAAATACCGGCCATACTCCCGAGGACTGGAAGCTCCTCGTCGAACGCATGGTCTCGGCAGGCGCCGATGTTCCGCAGAATCAGATGGCGATGGTCACGGACTATCTCTCAAAGAATTTTCCGGAAAGGAATGTGCCGAAGGCTGTCCTCGTTCCCGGAGCTGTAAAAGTGACGTTCAAAGAGTGGAAGGCGCCGACGGTTGGTTCGCGGCCGCATGATCCGCTCGCAACGCATGACGGCTATCTCTGGTATAGCGGGCAGTACGCAAACGTGCTCGGACGCGTCGATACCAAGACGGACCAGATCAAAGAATTTCGTCCGACGATAGCCCGATCCGGGCCTCATGGTCTGGTGGAAGATAAAGACGGCAACATCTGGTTCACCGCGAATTCGAAGGGATACATCGGCAAGCTCGATCCGAAAACCGGGAAATTTACCGAATACACTCTGCCGGCCGGTGCGGCCGATCCGCATACGCCGCTGTTTGATCAGAAAGGGATTCTGTGGTTCACAGTGCAGGGCGCAAATAAAGTCGGCCGGCTCGATCCGAAGACGGGCGATATCAAGTTGGTCGATTCACCGACTCCGCGGTCGCTTCCATATGGCATGGTCGTCGACTCGAACGGAACGCCATACTATTGCGAGTTCGGCGCGCCCAAAATTGCAGCGATCGATCCGAACACAATGGCAATCAAAGAATGGACTCTGAAAGACCCCGAAGCGCGTCCGCGGCGCATCGCGATCACTGATGACGACACCATTTATTACGCCGACTACGCACGCGGATACCTGGGGCGGCTTAATCCAAAGACTGGTGAGATGAAAGAGTGGCCATCGCCGAGCGGGCCGAGGTCGCAGCCCTATGGGATCACGTTCCTCAATGGCGCGATCTGGTACAACGAATCAGCGGTGAAGCCGAACACGCTCGTCCGGTTTGATCCAAAGACTGAAAAGTTCCAAAGCTGGGCGATTCCTGCGGGTGGCGGTGTTGTGCGGAATATGATGACGACGCGAGACGGAAACATCGTGATCGCGGAAAGCGCCTTGAATATTGTGGGGTTGGTCATGGTAGGCAAATAGAGATGGCAGGGTCTTTCAGTGTTATTCTCGCCGCGCTGTTCGCCGTGTTTTTTGTTTGTATCGGAGCGCCGGCCCAGACTCCCGATGCTCTGTTTCAGGCGCGGTGCGCGCAATGCCATGCCGCAAATAACACTGTGAGTGCCCCGCTGCCTGACACTCTCCGCCAGATGTCCTGGCAGGCGATCCTCACCGCGCTGGAAGTCGGGAAAATGAAAGGCATCGGCGACGGTCTGACCTCAACGGAGCGCGAATCGATTGCGAAGTACCTGGGAACAGCGGCCTCTTCCTCGCTGCCCCCATCCTCCAAATGTTCCGGCGCGCCGCCACAACAGCGGACGAACGCCGAGTGGAACGGCTGGTCCGACGCAGCCAATACCCGGTTTCAGCCTGCACCGCAAGCTGGCCTCACCAGTCAGACGACGCCGAAGCTGAAGCTCAAATGGGCCTTCGGCTTTCCAGGTGTTGCCACCGCATTCGGAACGCCGGCCGTCGCGCTCGGCAGGATTTTTGTCGGCGCGGCTGATGGGACAGTTTATTCACTCGATGCAGCCACGGGGTGCGTTTACTGGACCTACGGCGCCGTGGCGGGTGTTCGCGTATCGCCGGTAATTGGAAACGGATCTGTATACTTTGGCGATCTTCGAGGGAATGTTTACGCCGTTCGTGCCGATACCGGCGCGTTGGTTTGGAAAACGCGCGCCGATGATCATCCATTAGCCGTGATTACGGGCTCTCCGAAACTCGAATCGGGCCGGCTGTACGTTCCCGTTTCAGGGAGAGACGAATCCATTGCTGCAACCAATCCGGCGTACGAATGCTGCACGTTTCGTGGAAGCATCGTGGCGCTCGACGCCGGAACCGGCATGCGTATCTGGCAAGCGTATACCGTCCGTGATGTACCGAAGCCGGTGGGACAGAACAAAGCCGGTACTCGAACATGGGGACCATCCGGCGTCGCCGTGTGGTCGGCGCCAACGCTCGATCTGCAAAAGAGAGTCATCTACGCCGGAACCGGAGTGAACTACTCGAATCCGCCGACGGACACCAGCGATGCCATCGTCGCATTCGATCTGGATTCCGGACGCCTGTTGTGGGCTCGGCAGTTCACAGAGGGCGACAGCTACAATTTCGCGTGTGTTGGACAGGACAAAACGAATTGCCCTCGAGATCCCTTCATCGATGCGGACTTTGGGAATTCCGGGATGCTTCGATCCCTCAACGGGGGCAACCGGGTACTCGTGGCAAGCGACAAGTCGGGAATGGTGTATGGCCTCGACCCCGACCATGAGGGGAAGATTCTCTGGAACCGCAGAGTTGCCGCTGGCGGTGTGAACGGCGGAACGATGTGGGGCGGCGCGACGGATGACCAGGGTGTTGCGTACATCGGCATCTCCGATTTTACCGGCGGCAAACCTGAAGTTGGAGGCGGACTGGTGGCGTTGCGTATGGCAACTGGCGAGAAGCTATGGACGACGCCCGCACCGAAACCAGGCTGCATCGGAACTCCGGGATGCAGCGCCGCCCAGCCTGCGCCGGTGACGGTCATCCCTGGTGTTGCGTTCCTGGGATCGTGGGACGGCCACGTCCGGGCTTATGAGACGAAGGCCGGCAAGATCATTTGGGACTTCGATACCGTTCAAGATTTCCAAACTGTCAATGGCGTGAAGGCCCGCGGCGGCTCCATCAACAGTATGGCGCCCGTCATTGCCGGCGGAATGCTGTACATCACGTCCGGCTACTCCGGAAATGCGATGCCAGGGAACGTCTTGCTGGCGTTCTCGGCAGAAGGCCGGTAAGGGACGAGGTAGGGGACGAGGAAGCAGTCCCCTCGTCGCCTAAATATGATCACCATAACAGGAGAACACGATGCCAACTCGAAGGGATTTTTTGAAAACTGTCGCTGGCGCGACACTATCACTTCAGGCTGTGCCCGCCAAACGCCGTGAAGTATTTGTTGGAAAGCGCCGCGTGAAGGTCGTTGATATTCACGGTCATTTTGTAGCGCCGGAAGAACTCGACGTCATCAAGAATACGAATCTTGCTCGGAACGTCAGTAATAATGGCCCGCTCGTGTTGGGGCCGGCGCGACTGCAGGTTATCGACCAGCTAGGAATTGATATTCAGGTACTCAGCCATCAAGGCGGTTGGTGGTACGAAGCTGACCGTGAGCTTGCTCGTCAAATCATCAAAGTCCAGAACGAGCGGCTGGCGGCCTGGTGCAATGCCCACTCGGATCGCTTCGTCGGATTGGCATCAGTTTCGTTGCAGTATCCGGAGATGGCTGCCGAGCAGTTAGATGAAGCTGTCAAGAAACTCCGATTACGCGGCGTCGGGATTGCGGGTCATGCTGGAGGCGAGGTGCCCTCGTCGCCGAAGTACGATCCATTCTGGACAAAAGTGCAGGAGCTTGGTGTGTTGGTGTTCGTGCATCCCGGCGGCGCGGACAACATCATTAAAGACGGCGCGCTCCGCGGGCGCGGTGATCTCGGCAACATTATTGGAAATCCGCTCGAGACGACGTTTTTCCTATCGCGATTGATTTTCGATGGAACATTGGATCGCTTTCCCGGTATCAAAATCTGCGGTGCTCATGCGGGCGGATATTTGCCTTCCTATCTCGGGCGGACGGATGTGGCGTGTGATGTCCGAGACAACGCGAACTGCGCAAATAAAAAACATCCGCGCGAATACTTCAAGCAACAGATCCTTGTGGATTCGATGATTTTCAGCGAAGAAGGGTTGCGTCATCTGGTAACCGAGTTGGGCGCCAGCCAGATTGTGTACGGCACCGACACGCCGTATAACTGGCCGGCGGCAGTGGACCTCATTGTGGGCGCGTCATTTTTGAAAGACACGGAAAAGGAAGCCATTCTCGGCGGAAATCTGATGAAGCTTCTTCGGATTGTGTGAACAAATTGGATGAACTGTTTGTAGGGGGAGTTATGCGAAAACTTTCGGTACTGCTGTTCGTGGTCTTGGCCACCACGGTCGTTCTTACTCTCGGCAATACATACCGCGCCTCACAGGCCCAGACGCAGGGAAGGGGCGCGCCGGTCGCCGCGATACCAGCGACGAAGGGTGGGCAAGACATGTTCGGCGCCTATGACGTCGTAAAGGGCTGGCCGAAAGACATCAGCACACTGCCTGGAAATGAAAAGTGGACATATGGCGCTGGTCAAAGCGTTTATGCGGAGAGTCCGAACCGCGTGTTCATGCTTTATCGGGGAGAACTGCCCAACATCCGCCGGCCAGCAACGAAGCTGCTTCCGGACTTCGGCCCCAGCATTCAATTTCCGATCGGGCGGCTGCCGTGGCGCGATGCGACGGTTGCGTCGCTGCCTGGCGGCGGAGGTGCGGGTGCGATTCCTGGCGCTCCCACCGATGGATGGTCAGGCACACTCGGAGTTGACGCGAAGTGGGAAAACTGCATCGTTGTAGCAGACGCCAACGGAAATATCGTGGAACGCTGGACGCAATGGGACAAGATTTTGCAGCGCCCCCATTTCGTTGCAATCAATCCTTACGATCCGGAGAAGCACGTGTGGATCGTTGATGACCATATGCATGCGATCTACAAGTTCTCGCATGACGGAGAAAAGCTCCTGCAGAGCATCGGCACGCCTAAGGTGCACGGAGCCGACGGAACGCATTTCAATCGTCCGACGTTCTTGGCCTGGCTTCCCGACAGCACGTTATTCGTCGCTGATGGATACAATGGAACGCGCGTTGCGAAGTTCGACAAAAACGGCAAGTTCCTTCTCGACTGGGGCCAGAAAGGCAACCCGCCAAACGAAAAACGTCCTGGGTATTTCAACAATGTCCATGGCATAGCCGTCGATCCGCAGACGCGCCGCGTGTTTGTGAACGATCGTGGAAATCATCGAATCCAGGTGTTCGATGAAAACGGCAAATATCTCAACGAATGGAGTCCTGGCGAAGAACCGTCGGATATTCACCTGCTTTATATTGGCGCGGACCGCACGCTCTGGGCCTTCGATCGTGGAACTTCCAAGATGCTCCATTACGATCTTGATGGTCATTTCCTGTATTCGTGGGGCGTCTGGGGCGATTTCGCCGGCGGCTTCTGGGGCGTACACGGCTTCAGCGTCGATCAGGAAGGAAACTTCTACGTCGCGGAAGTGGATAGCGGACGCGTACAAAAATTCCGGCCGCGACAAGGGGCGAACCCGGCATTTCTCGTGAGTAAGCCGGTATACTCCGCCTGGAAGTGACGATGAAGTTTGCAATCATATTCGTGTTCGTGGCTCTGCTGGTGGCCGGTTTTTCAATCGCGCAAACTGCGCCGGCCCAGCGGCCTCAGATGGCGGAAGACGTATTCAAAAACGTGCAAGTGCTCAAGGGCATTCCTGTCGACGAATTCATGAGCACGATGGGAGTATTCTCCGCTGCTCTTGGTATGTCGTGCGAGGATTGCCACGCCTCAAACGACAGCAAATGGGAAAACTACGCGCTCGACACCAGTCCGAAGAAGCGCATGGCTCGCCGCATGGTTCAAATGGTGACCGCGATCAATAAAGACAATTTCGGCGGACACCAAATGGTCACATGCTGGACATGCCATCGCGGTACCGATCATCCCAAGATCACTCCGGATCTCGCAACGCTCTACAACAGGCCTGACGAAGCAGATGACCTCATCCCGCCTGCTCCGGGTGCGCCATCCGCCGATCAGATTCTCGACAAATACATTCAGGCGATCGGCGGCGCGCAGCGCCAGGCCGGCCTTACCAGTTTTACCGCCAAAGGAACCAGTGTTGGTTACGGACCGGAGGGAACGCCGCGGCCCGTCGAAATCTATGCGAAGGCTCCGAATCAGCGCACAATCATCATTCACACGCAGAACGGAGACAGCACAACGGCCTACGATGGCCGCGCCGGTTGGATCGCAGCGCCTCTTCGGCCGGTCCCAGTATTGGAATTGTCCGGAGGCGCTCTCGAGGGCGTGAAGCTCGACGCGGACTTGTCTTTCCCGGCCCACATCAAAACCGCCCTCGGCAAGTGGCGCGTTGGGTTTCCCGCAACTATCAACGATCGCGAAGTGCAAGTCCTTCAGGGAAGCGGGCCGGGCGGGTCCCTGGCAACGCTGTATTTCGACAGTGAATCGGGTCTCCTTGTACGGGTAGTGCGCTATTCGGATTCTGTGGTAGGGCGTACTCCCACGCAGATCGACTACTCCGACTATCGGGATGTCGACGGCGTGAAGATGCCGTTCCGGTTTACAGTGACCTGGCTCGACGGCAAGGAGAATTTTGAATTAACCGAAGTGCGGGCGAACGTGCCAATCGACGCCGCGAAATTCGCCCGACCGAGGTAGCCCGATCGGCAGCCGTAGCGGCGGCACATTCACTGATACGCAAAGACGTAAACCGCTCCCGCGCCCTGCGCAGAATTATCATTCTGATTGCCGTTCACACCCTTCGCGGAACTGGATTCACCGCGGGCGCCCAAAGCCATCACTTTGCCATCCCTGCTCAGCGCCATGGCGCTTCCGAATTCATCGTAGGATTCGGCGTTCGACGCCTTCACGTACGCAGCCTGTTTCCACTCCGTGCCCGTTCGCGTAAAGAAGTAGACGGCGCCGGCATCCTCGGCCGACTGATTCTTCTGGTCGCCATTGATGCCCTTCGAGCCGCCATTCTCCACTTGCGCACCGACAGCCAGAGTATTGCCGTCGCCGCTCAGCGTGAGGCGTGAGCCGAACCAGTCTTCTTTACCGGGATTCGAAGACTTGATGAACGCCTGCTGTGTCCATGTCGTTCCGTTACGAACGAAAATGTACACGGCTCCGCTGGAGTTATCCTGCGGTTGATCCTCTTGGCAGACGTGAGTTGCACCAGGAAAAATACCAGGCATTAGGCAATCTTCATCCGCTGCGCCTCCAGCGATGGTGTTGCCGTCCTGACTGATGGCAATTGAATATCCCAGTGAATCGCCAGTCTCCGCATTCGGATGCTTTGAGATAGGCCTGCTGCGTCCATGTGGTGCCACTGCGCGTGAAAACGTAGATCGCTCCAGTGCCGCGGCGGCCTCTATCCTGAACGCCATTGATCTCCCGAGCTGAACTGTCCTCGTCGTACGCGCTTGCGGCCAACGTATTGCCATCCGCGCTCAAGCCGACGGAATATCCGAACAGATCGGCCGCGTCGGTATTGGAAGTTTTAATGTAGGCCTGCTGCGACCAATTTGTCCCGTTGCGCGAGAAGACGTAAACCGCGCCCGAGTTCAGCTGGGAGTTATCATTCTGGTCACCATTGATGCCCTTCGCGCCGCTGTCCTCGGCGATGGCGCCGGCGGCAAGAGTATTACCGTCGGCGCTCAAACCAATAGAGAACCCAAATCGGTCTCCATCCGCGAATTGATCGCCCACGCCTGGTTCGCCGGTATTCGAAGCTTTGATGTACGCCTGCTGCGACCACGTCGTTCCTGTT
>QHXA01000804.1:1257-3490 GCA_003222755.1 Acidobacteriota bacterium | reverse complement strand
CGACGGCTCAAATATACCGGCGTAACGATATGCCAATGCGCGAATTAATGGACTCGCCTTTGAGAGAACCTCCTCGAGCCGGGCCAGCACGAAATAGTCCTGCTCGATCCGTTCAGCACGATACGCTTCTTCCCAGTGCTTGATATCGCCCGTGATGGCGGCGAGTGCCACTTCAGCCGAGAGTTTGTGGATGAGCCCTGCGGACGCACGCTGATATGCCTGGATGGCTTCATCCTTTCGTCCCGTCATCCAAAACGCTTTGCCGCGTTCGAGGTCCAGCGGAACTGTCCCCTTGTACGTATTTGCGAATCTGATCGCATCTTCGTACCTGCCGACCTTCACGAGATTCTTTACGAGCTGCGGAACTAAATCCGCCTGCGTGGGGTCGCGTTTCAGGGCCAGCTCGGCTTCCAGAATGGAACGGTCCAGCGCCTCACGCTCGTACCGCACCTTCCAGTCATATGCGCGTGCGAACTGCCCCTGGCGCACAAAAAACCGGACGGCAAGATCATGTGTGGTCTTCGGCGGCTTCGAAGTGCGGTTCAGCTCCGCCTGGAATTTGTCGGCGTTGTTTTGATCCAAGTAAATGTGCAACAGAAGATCGGACACAGCAGGATTGTTCATATCCAGGTCGCGCGCCTTCAACGCTGCCTGTTCGGCCAGATCGATGTTATGTTGCTGCCATTGCGCACGACCCAGAGCTATCCAGGCGTCCACCGAGCGTTTCTCGATTTCGGTAGCCCGCTTGGCCTGATCGACCGCCCGCTGTGGGTCGCCGAGTTCGATGTATGAAGACGCGAGTCCGATCCAAGGGTCGGATTCTTTCGGCTGCGCCTTAATCGCCTCTTCGAACTCTTTGATTGCTGCTTTGTATAAATGAAGTTTCAGATACGCCGCACCCAAATACGAATGCGTCGCCGGCCCCTGCTTTTCCGAATTGGGAACGTCACGAAGTGTTTGTAATGCCGCCAGGTAGTTTTCCGTAAACAGCTGCGAACGCCCCCGCGCAAGCCGGTAATCGCTTTCGGTGGGCGCCTTGAAGACAAATAGCACGACGGCGGCGCAGATGAGAGCAAAGAGGGTTGCCCCGCCCAAGACGAGTAAGCGTTTCATTTCGAGACATTATATAGCCACGCTTGGGACAGGCCGGTATAGACTGGCCCGCAAAACCATTTCCGGAGGAGGACACTATGGAAGCTCTCATTTCCAATCTGTTGAACCGTTTCGAAAGCGGCGCCCTCACGCGCCGTGAATTGATTCAAACTCTGGCGATGATGACTGCGGCGACCGGCGCGGCGGCCGCTGCTCAAGTCCAAGACTCGGGTCTCAAAGCCGCAAAGATCGATCACATCAGCATTCAAGTCCGGGATCTGCCGCGTTCGATTGCGTTTTATCAAAACATCTTCGGCTTGTCTGTAGTGAGTGAAGACAAGCCCAACGAAATCGTGCGCCTGGGCATGGGGAGATCTCTGGTGTCGCTTCACCACAAGAGTCCTATGGGCATCGTGGACCATTTTGCGATCGGAGTGGAGAAGTTCAACAAAGAGTCCGTTACGCAGCAGCTGAAGCAGCGCGGTGTAACACCGGAAGAAAATCTTGATGCCGGATTCCACATCAAGGATCCGGAAGGCATCGCTGTTCAGATTGTCGGGGCTTAACTAAATTACTGTAGGGGCGGTCTGTGACCGTCCACGGTCCCGCCGCTTCGGCACCGCGGAGCGGTGCCCAGTACGTAAGAACAATCACAAACAAGTCCCGCCGTTTTTTCCGCTAAAATATTCTGTTTCGTTTCTTGTGTCCTCGACGACAGAAAGGGGAGCAATCATCCTTGAGTACCGTAATCGCTCATCCTCAATTGATGCGAGTAGCGCGATTCTACGAATCCACGATCGGGAAGAAGGCCATCATGGCCGTGACTGGCTTGATCCTGTTCGGGTTCTTGATTGCGCACATGCTTGGAAATCTTCAAATCTTCCTGGGCGCTTCCGTTATGAACCATTACGCCGAGACGCTGCACGGGAACCCACCTCTACTGTGGACGGCGCGAACCATCCTTTCGATCTCCGTGCTGCTGCATATTTGGGCTTCCATCCAGCTGACGAGCCTCAAGAAGCAGGCACGGCCAGTTGATTACGTGAAGCGGGTTAACGTCGTTTCGAGCTGGGCGTCGCGCTCGATGATGTTGAGCGGGCCAGTGATCGCAGCATTCGTGATATTTCATCTCCTGCATTTA
>QHXA01000804.1:0-1154 GCA_003222755.1 Acidobacteriota bacterium | reverse complement strand
TACGTGATCGTGATGGTCTTCATCGGTTTTCATCTCAGTCACGGGATCTGGAGCATGTTCCAGTCGATGGGGCTGAGCCATCCCCGCTACACGCCAGCTATAAAAAAGTTCGCGGCGGTATTTTCGTGGGTTCTGACCGCTGGATTCATTTCCGTACCGATCGCGGTGCTGACAGGTTTGGTGAGGTAAGAATGGAATTGAAGTCGAGAATTCCGTCTGGGCCAATCGAAAAACGATGGGACCAGCAGCGATTTGAACTGAAGCTGGTGAATCCAGCGAACAAGCGGAAATACAACATCATTGTCGTTGGATCGGGATTGGCGGGCGCCTCTGCCTCGGCGTCACTGGCCGAGTTAGGCTATAAGGTGAAATGTTTCTGCTTTCAAGATAGTCCTCGCCGGGCCCACAGTATTGCGGCCCAAGGTGGGATCAACGCCGCGAAAAATTATCAGAACGATGGTGACAGTATTTATCGGTTGTTCTACGACACGGTCAAGGGCGGCGATTTTCGCGCTCGCGAAGCGAACGTCTACCGCTTAGCTCAGATTAGCCTGAACATCATCGATCAGTGTGTAGCGCAAGGCGTGCCGTTCGCCCGTGAATACGGTGGTTTGCTGGCAAATCGCTCGTTTGGAGGCGCTCAGGTATCACGGACGTTCTACGCCCGCGGCCAGACGGGCCAGCAGCTGCTGCTCGGCGCCTATCAAGCACTTCTGCGCCAAGTGGCTTCGGGCAAAGTAACAATGTTTCCGCGGACGGAAATGCTTGATCTGATCGTCGTCGATGGCAACGCGCGCGGGATCATCACTCGAAACCTGATTACGGGAAAAATTGAGTCTCACCTCGCCGACGCTGTTGTGCTGGGAACGGGCGGTTATGGGAACGTCTTTTATCTCTCGACCAACGCCAAGGGTTCCAATTGTACTGCCATCTGGCGCGCGCATCGGCGCGGCGCCGCTTTCGCTAACCCGTGTTTCACGCAGATTCACCCGACCTGTATTCCTGTTAGCGGCCAGTATCAATCGAAGCTGACGTTGATGAGTGAATCGCTGCGGAACGACGGCAGAATTTGGGTGCCCAAAAGAAAAGGTGACACGCGGCCGCCAGGCCAAATCCCTGAGGACGAGCGCGATTACTACTTAGAGCGGAAGTAT
>QHXA01000803.1:5831-6154 GCA_003222755.1 Acidobacteriota bacterium | reverse complement strand
CGGAATAACTCACTCCTCATCCGCGCTATCGGAACCAAAAGCAACCGCGATGGGATCGGAGCGCGCCTGAAACTCACCGTCGGCGCAAAGACTCTGACGCGCCACATCAAGGCGGGATCGAGCTATCAGGGACAAAACGATTTGCGTATTCACTTCGGACTGGAAAAAGCAGTACAAGCCGATCGTCTCGAAATTCTCTGGCCGAGCGGCCTCGTGGACACTGTAGAAGGGATCAAAGCAAACCAGATTATTGCCGTGACGGAAGGCCGCGGGATCACGCGGCAGGAACCGTTCCATCGAATGCGATGACCAGTCAAGCCACT
>QHXA01000803.1:4056-5796 GCA_003222755.1 Acidobacteriota bacterium | reverse complement strand
GATTTTCCTGCTGTTGCTCCCCGCGCTCATATCTTTAGGCGGCGCCCTACCGGGCTTGCGCTTCGCGCACGCACAATCAACTCCATCCGGCGCGACTACCGCGGCCGTCGCGGAACTCAACAAAGGCAACGTCTTTGAAGCCATCCGGCAATTGAAGCAGATTGCGCGAGCCGAACCTTCAGCGGGCGCCGCGTACTTCTACTTGTCGACGGTCTACACGGTTCTCGGCCGCAGCGACACGGCGCACCGCTATTTGGAAACCGCGATGAAAGCCAATCCCGGTCAGGGCGCTTATTACGATCAGTTGGGCCTGATTCGAAGCCGCGAAGGGTGCCGCCCCGAGGCATTGCAAGCTTTCCAGCTAGCCCTCCAAAGAGGAATGGGAAAGGGCGAATCGCAGGCCTGGCGTCACATTGGCGATGTGTATGTCGACTTATTTCAATTTGAGAAAGCCGTCGAGGCGTACCAGAACGCGATCCGATCCGATCCGAATGATGCGGACGCACATCTGGCGCTGGGAAAACTGTATCTGGATCGCAACAATGCGGATCGCGCCATTCTCGAATTAAGCACTGCCTTGAAGTTGTCGCCGGATTTGGAGGGCGTCCATGCCAGCCTCGGCCGCGCATGGCGTACTGCGGGTGACGCGGCCGCTGCGATCGACATCCTCAAACAAGGTATTGGGCGTAATCCATCCGACCAGGAAGCGCGTTACGTTCTCGGCCAGACGCTTCTCTCGGTCGGTCGCACCGACGAGGGCCGGCGCGAAATGGACGAGTATCGTCGTGTTCAGGAACGAATCGCTCAAACCAACAGTCTCTTTGAATCCGCCGTCGAGCGGGCACAAGCCGGCGAACTGGATCGAGCGGAGAACTTGCTAAACGAAACACTTCGACTCGCGCCGCAATACGCTCCCGCGCTGCGCGTCCTGGGCCTCGTCCTGCTGAACCGGGGAAATACCCAACGTGCGCTGGAAATGCTCCAACAGGCGTTGGCCTCGAATTCGCTAAACTCCGAAACGTATTTCGACATGGCGACCGCGTACTTCCGCGCCGGAAAGCTTCGTGAAGCGCTGGAGATGGCGAATCGCGCGCTGATTGTCGAAGAAGACGACGCGCGATATTACTCGTTGCTCGGCGACATTTACTCGAAGATGAAGCGGCCCACTGAAGCTCGATCAGCCGTCAAACGGGCCGCTCAACTGAAATCCCGGCCGGGCTATCAGATGCCCGATCCATACTCCGCGGAAATGCGTCGCCGCGCCGACTCCGCAACCGTGAAGGCCATCTGTGGAAGATTTTGAAATTGGACGAACCCTGCATCTCAAATCCGAAATCCGAAATCGCAAATTGGACCAGTCCAGTTCGAGATTTCGGATTTCGGATTTGAGATGCAGGATTCGTCCGATTTCAAAATTGTTTCTCGCCTTCCTTCTCCTCTCGACGGCCTTGACCGCACAAACGGGGTTCCCCACTTTCGTCGATATTGCCGAAAAAGTAGGCGTTACGTTGATGCGTTTACCAACATCGTTCGCGATCCGAGAGTCACAAGAAATGCGCCCGATGAGCTGTTGAATAAACTGGCTGGCTTTGGCAGGAGTGGCGGTGTCGACGACATTCGATTGAACAGTTCGAGTTCATGTATGGGTTGCCACATCGACGGGATGAATCGCGCCAATAATGACCTCCGGGACTGGCTTGACGCAGGCGGCAATCGCCTGCCCAAAGGCCCGAACGGCGT
>QHXA01000803.1:3288-4015 GCA_003222755.1 Acidobacteriota bacterium | reverse complement strand
ATAATCCCGACACTGTTAAGCGTGTTCGCGAGCTTTATCCACCGTCCTCAGAAATGCGCGTGAAGATGGAAGACGATCGCCGCGTGTTTTTGAATGCGATGGCTCAGATCAAACAGGAGATGATTCTGGGCGTAGACAAGAACGCCTATGTTGAGCCGATTATTTGGACCGCCGAATGGGCTCAACGTTACTACAAATATCCTGTTACGAGATCGAACTGATCTTACCTGTTAGCACTGTAGCGGCGGTAATAGACCGCCGTTACAGTTTAATGAGGTGCTATCGCGCGGCCGTTGACCGACAGTTGGATCAGAACAGCCTTCAGAGCCGTGCCACTCTTGCTATAAACGATCGTGCTCGATCCCTTCATCTGATTCGGCTCTCCCTTATCGGTCGTCTCATCGAGCGTGTAATTGAATGCAGCCCAGGCTCCGCTCTCTCCTAGATCACCGACCATCAGGTTTGATATTGAAAGCTTTTTGGGCGCTAACGATGAGGTTAGCCGCGCCGCCCAGACATTCGCGGGAAAGCCAACGTGACCGTCCTCGTCCACTAGAATTGCGTCCTGAGTCAGCGCGGTCCGAAAGAAAGCCGCATCCTGGCTGTTGATGGCCGCAATGATGGCGTCCGTCGCATCAACTACCGGTCCGGTTGGCCGCGGGGGAGCAGGGGTTGCCGTCCCTCTTCCCCCTCTTCCTCCGCCACCCCTCTGGCCTCCCCTTCCTCC
>QHXA01000803.1:0-3274 GCA_003222755.1 Acidobacteriota bacterium | reverse complement strand
CTGGGCGAAGAGGGAAATGCAGATCATCACGATTAGACCGGGAACAGATAAAGCCTTGAACTTTTTCATAACGCTCCCGCAACTGGGCTGATATTTTTTCTGCCCGATGGTATGAATGCCAGCGGCCAAAATCAAGTATGAAACCTTATTCCCGCGACCGCGCGACCGCCTGTTCATTGGCTGCATCGAAGGCGGCGAAAGTCTGTCCATCGTGCGCGAGCTGTTCAAGCAATGGAACTGCTGTCCAGTACTCGCCATGTCGACGTTGAAACTCGAGAATGCGTTCGTAGATCTTCTGAAGCCCGATCGTGTCGGCGTACCACATGGGCCCGCCGCGATAGGCGGGAAAGCCGTAGCCGGTGATGTAGATCGTGTCGATGTCTGCAGCGCGTTGAGCGAATCCCTCGTCGAGAATGCGCGCGCCTTCATTGATCATGATGTAGAGACATCGTTCGATGATTTCTTCACTGCTGATCGACCGGCGGGCAATGCCGGCCTGCTTCGCCGTCGTTTCAATAAGCGCTTCGACCTCAGGATCTCGTATTGGCGTGCGGCCATCTTCATATCGATACCAACCGGCTCCGGTTTTCTGACCCAATCGACCCATCGCATAGAGCCTCTCGCCGGGTTTTGTCAGACGCTTCGTGTCCTGTAGAACGCGCCACGCCAGATCGAGGCCTCCCATGTCGTCGACCGCAAAGATCCCCATGGCCATGCCGAAATCATACAGCGCCTGATCGACTTGGGAGGGCGTGGCTCCTTCTTCCACGAGGCACTGCGCTTCGCGCATGTAGGGCAGCATCATGCGATTTCCCACGAAGCCTCTGCAGTTGCCGACGAGCACGCCCAGCTTGCGAAGTCGCTTTGTCAGCGCCATCGCCGTCGCGATGACTTCTTTATCGGTGCGGGCTCCGCGGACGACTTCGACCAGTCGCATCACATGCGCGGGGCTGAAGAAATGGATGCCGATCACCATATTGGGCCGCGATGTGGCGCCGGCGATCTCGTCGATATCCAGTGTCGATGTATTCGTAGCGAGCACGCAATCGCCTTTAGCAATCCTGTCGATTTCGCCGAAGACCTGCTTCTTCAGCGACATGTTCTCGAACACGGCTTCGATGATGATGTCGGCGTCTCGGAAGCCGTCGTATGTCAGCTGAGGCTGAATCAAAGCGAGCCGTTCTTCCATCTCCTGCGCGGTCAATCGTCCCTTTTTCACGGATGACTCGTAGTTCTTGCGGACCGAGGCCATGCCGCGATCCAGGGCCGCCCGATCCGTTTCCTTGAGCAGCACCGGAATTCCCGCGTTGGCCAAGACCATCGCGATTCCGCCTCCCATCGTCCCAGCGCCGATCACTCCAGCTTTGCGAATGGAGTGCGTTCGCGTCTCCTGGGAAATGCCGCGGACTTTTGAAACGGCTCGTTCAGCAAAGAACGCGTGAATCAGCGCCCGCGCTTCTTCTCCTGCCAGGCATTGTTCGACAATTTCACGTTCACGCCTGCAGCCCTCTTCAAACGGCAGGGTGACGGCCGCCTCTACCGCGTCGATAACGCGGAGCGGTGCAATCATGTTGCGGCGCGTTTTACGCGCCTGCTCGCGGCCGGCGGCGAGAATCGCCGCATTGGATTCCGGTGAGCCGAGTTTTTCGTTCCTGTCACGGGTGCGGCGGTGAGGTCCGCCGGAATCGGCGACATGCCGGGCAAAGGCGATGGCGCCGGCCTTCAGGTCACCTTCAATGATTTTGTCAAATAGACCCAGGCGCACGGCTTCCGGCGCCCTGATAGATTTGCCGGAAACGAACATCTCCACGGCCGCTCCAACACCGACCAGCCGCGGGAGCCTCTGCGTGCCTTCCGCACCCGGGATGATTCCGAGATTTACTTCCGGTTGGCCCGCCTGCGCATCGGGACTGGCGACGCGATAGTGTCCGGCCATGGCCAATTCCAATCCTCCGCCTAGAGCCGTGCCGTGGATTGCTACCACGACAGGTTTGGGGCAGTCCTCGATCGATTTCAACAATTGATGAATGTTGGGAGCGCCGGGTCCGCGTCCGTGCGCCTGCTCTTCGAGTTGCTTGATGTCGGCGCCTGCAACAAATGTCCGGCCTGCGCCGATCAGAACGACGGCAGAAACCGACGCGTCGTGTGCGGCCCGCTCGATGGCCGCGGCAATGCCTTCCGGAACACCCGCACTCAGCGCGTTGACCGGGGGGTTATCGACAGTAATGAGGGCCACGCCGGTTTCGACTGTGAATTTGACAAGTTCAACCATGAAGGGATGAACGTATCATACAAGCAGCGCCATGAACTTCAACGAACTCATCGCCATCGACACGCACGTTCATCTGCATGGAGACAACACCATTGGAAATCCGGCCGATGAAGCGGCGCGCAAGTATTTCGGGCACATGGGGGCCGAGCCGAAGCCGCAGGAACTGGCAGCGTACTACCGGTCGATGAAGATCGGCTGCGTTGTGTTTTCCGTCGATGAGCGGCTCACCGGGCGGGCGCAGTTTCCGAATGATGATGTGATTGCTCTGGCGCGGGAAAACGCCGACATCATGATTCCTTTCTCCAGCGTCGATCCCACACGCGGCCCTGAGGCTCTCGCTGAAGCCCGACGCTTGATTGCCGCAGGAACGAAGGGTTTCAAACTGCATCCGCCGTTACAACAATTTCACGCGAACGATCGCGCGATTTATCCATTTTACGAAGTCATCGCGGAAGCTCGTCTCCCGGTGATTTTTCACACCGGCCACAGCGGCATCGGCACAGGAATGCGGGGCGGCGGAGGCGTTCGCCTGAAATACGGCAACCCGATGGACATTGATGATGTCGCCGTTGAGCGCATCCATCATTTCCATGGCAGGACGAAGCGCTCTCGATCTGTCTGCACAAGCCCCAGGTATTTATCGACCTCTCGGGATGGTCGCCGAAGTACTTCCCGCAGTCGTTGATTCAGTACGCGAATACTCGGCTCAAGGACAAGCTGCTCTTCGGATCGGATTATCCATTCATCACTCCGGAAAGATGGCTCGCAGACTTTGAGAAGATTCCCATCCGCGAGGATGTCCGGCCATTGATACTCAAGGAAAACGCCATCCGATTCCTTGGCGGCGGACTCTGAAAATCAGGACAATTTGAAGCCGGGCGCTCGCGGTGCTAGACTCCAACGCCAGTTGGTTCCGACCACAATTTTGCGGAGGCGCACGAATGATTAAGCGAACTCTAGGATGTGTGGCGTTGTGCGGGTGGTTGATGGCCAGTGGCTCGT
>QHXA01000816.1 GCA_003222755.1 Acidobacteriota bacterium | reverse complement strand
TTGATGTTTTCTATTTCGGGGCCTCTGTTCGCCCAAGAATGGATGGAGTTTGCCAGCCGTGAAGACCGCTTCACCTGCCTTTTCCCGAGTCAACCAAAGGTTACGGAGACGACTTATCGATCCGAATATGGAGCCGACCTTCCGGCACGCGACTATAGCGTCACCCAAGGCCAGAGCCGCTACTCTGTAACGGTGGTCGATTACAATCAGGTCCAACGAATACTCACGGAAAAATCCAAGACCTGCCCCCCCGGCGACGTCGTGTGTACGGGAATCGCTGGTACGGGAGAGGGGTGGTGGAAGGTGGATATGAGAGCCGCGCTTGTTCATGCGTCGTGGCAGTTCATGCAACGGGACGCGAAGGTCACGCAATACCAGTGGAATTTCAACGACCTCGTCGAAGGCAAATCCCGGACGTTCGCAGCGATGTACATGCACGAAAACAGACTCTATATCATCGAGTCGACCGTACCGGCAGGTTACCCGGAGCCGGGCTGGTTTTCACAATCGCTCGGATTCCTCGACGAGAGAGGAATTGGGCTTCGATACCAGGAGATCTATGTCAATGGATACCCGGCACCGGCCCGCGTCAACCGGGACCTTCAACAACCAGGTAATCGGATTGACGCGCCAGGCGCAATTGTGAGGTGAGCATGAGATTCAAATCGGGTTTCTGTCTTGTGGCAATCTGTTCGTTGGCCTTCGCTGGTGCAGCATTGGCGCATCATTCCCCCAGCAACTACAGCAACACGTATGCAGACATCGAAGGCGTGGTCAAGGAAATCCACCTGGTCGTCCCGCACTCTTGGGTCTATGTGGAAGTCAAGGATGCCAAAGGTGAGCCGCGCGTGTGGCTTCTCGAAGCGATTGGCCGTACTACACTCGAAAGGATAGGAGTGACGCCGGACTACCTTAAGGTCGGCGATTCCATCAAAGCGCGGTGCTATCCTCTCAGGGACGGTTCTGCCGGATGCCGTCTGGGATTTATCAAGGCCAAGGATGGCAGCATCAAAAATTGGAATGGCGACAATACGCCCGCGCCGAGTGACTTTTAGAAAGATCTAGCAAAAGGGATTATTTTTTCAGAAATTTTCGAATCGTTCCTAGGAAATCCGCGCCGTACACATTGCCCTCGGCGTCCACCGTGACGCCTTCCGCCATACTCGAACCACTAGGATATGGATAAGGACACGGATCAGGAATGAAGTATTTCACCGAACCATCCCGCGCGCTTCCAATTCGAATGCCTCTTTGAATGCCAGGGTTGAACCCATAGCCGGTCGCCGGCAGAGTGAGTTGTCCAGTGTTGGTCCGGCCGTCCCTTGACTCGGAGTCGGCGACGTAGATCACATCGTTTCGATCAATGTAGATGCCGCTCGGCCGCCCGAATTGGAACCACTGCGCGATGAACTTGCCGTCCTGATCAAAAATCTGGATTCGGTTGTTCTGACGATCGCCGACGAACAGGCGCCCTCTCGAATCAAACGCGAGGGTGTGAACGACATCGAACTCACCCGTGCCCATGCCCTTTTTTCCCCACGTCTTGATAAACTTTCCGTTCTTGTCGAACTTCATGATTCGAGCGTTGCCGGTTGCTGTGCCGCCGCCGCTGTGTCCATCGGCGACGAAGACGTCGCCATTTGGAGCAACCGCAACTTCGGTCGGAAGATCGAACTCGTCCAAGTCCGGTCCGGCAACACCAGGTTTGCCGAGCTTCATTAAAAGCTTTCCTTCAGAACTGAACTTCAAAACTTGCTGCCCTTTTCCAGGTGCACTTCCATTGTCGGCCACCCATACGTTGCCGTCTTTGTCGACGCTGATTTTGTGAGGACTCACGATCAAGCCCTTGCCAAAGCTCTGCAGCCGCTTGCCGGACGTGTCGAATTGAAGAACGGGATCGAGAGGCGAGTCGACGCACGTCGTGCCGCCTGCCCCGGATGCGCCGCATCGGTCAATGGCCCAGATGGTTTTCCCGTCAGGACCGGCATAAACGCCGGCTGTCGATCCCCATTTTCTTCCGCCAGGCAATTGTCCCCAGTGCACACCAGGTCGAAATGGATTGGGCAGATCATTGCGAGCGCCGAGCAGCGACACCGCCGGCAATTTCACGGGATACTGCCCGGCTGGAAACACCGGCGTGCCGCGTGCCCCTGGGCTTGGGCTACCGGCACCCTGGGCCGGAGCGCCGCAGGAGTCTGCCAAAGGGCCCGGCGAACCTGCATTGTTGTTGCTTTGTGCCAACAGAGTTCCGGCCAGACAAATTGCGCCAAACGTGAAGAGCACCTTCATGAGAGAACCTCCTCGCGAGACATTTCGAAATTGGACGAATCCTGCATTTCAGATCCGAGATCCGAAAGATCAGATTGGACAGTCCAATTTACGGTTTCGGATTTCGGATTTGAGATGCAGGATTTGTCCAATCTCAAAATTTTCACCCCCAGCTCAGGTCGTGGTTCTTGAGGGGGATTGAGCGGAACCGCTTACCGGTGATCTTGAACACCGCGTTGAGAATCGCCGGAGGAATCTGCGGGATTGCTTCCTCGCCTGCGCCCGTGATCCATCGGTTCGTCTTCATGAACGCGATGTTGACCTGCTTCGGATACTCGTTCATGCGGGATACTGGGAATTTGTCGAAGTTGCGCTC
>QHXA01000107.1 GCA_003222755.1 Acidobacteriota bacterium | reverse complement strand
GGCACCCGCGTCAGTGACTCGCCCTTTGCCGTGGAAGACCGCGTACGCTTGCGGGTTGTTGCGGTCCTGCACCGAGACAATCACACGCGGATCGCGGCGTATGTTGTCAGGTTTCCGTCGTCCCTCAGAGGTGTTGAAAAGCAACTCGTCACCCTCGACGTCCATCCAAACCATTGTGAGCTCCGGCTTGCCCTGAGCGTTGAACGTGACAACGTGACCATACGCCTTATCCTCGAGCATCGTCCTCAAGGATTGCGGAATCTTGACTGGCATCGTTCGACTCCTTTGCTGTGCTCTCTATCCGTCATTGTCTAGTAAGACCTCGGAGCCGATCAACAGCTTCTGGTTCGCAGCGCCTGGCGCTTCTCGAACTTTGATCGAGTATTACGGGCCGGATCTGGTGGTTGACGAAGACTGCGCCGCGCGCGGTTCACGGCGACGCGGGCGAACGAGGAAGTTAATTCGCGGGACTTCGACGTATTGAAGCTTCCTCCATGATAAGAAGGAAATCAAAGGAAGAAACTCTACTTTCCTTGCAGCACGCCCTGTCTGCTGATGATTGTTTGATCACTTCCAGCCAGACCGTTGAGCACAGTGATGCGTCCGACGTTCTTCGACGGCGTCTGCTCCAGCAGGTCGTTGAGAATCTGGGACGTGAGGTAGTTGGCCGCGTCGTTGTTGCTGCCGACAGCTTCACTCAGTTTCTCCATCGAGCGCAGCTTTGACTCGCGCCTGTCAGCCTCGTTCTGCGCAGAATCATACTGCGTCTGGGCGGCCTTGATGATCTGCTGCGCCTCGACCTGCGCTCCTGCTACAGTGCTCGGAAGCGTGAGCCTCCTTGGCGTCACATCGCCAATATCGACGCCCCACTCCTCTTCGATGGAGATGCCGCCCTTGAAGCCGGTGATGTGGCCTTCGCTGTCCATGATTGGCTCGCCGCCTGCGCGGAAGCTCTTGATGTAGTCCCTAACCTCCTGCCCAAGTTGCGGCTGGTGCGATTCAATGTACGCCTTGGTCTTGGTTTGCAGATAGGTGCGGACAAGGGCGTCGAGGTTGATCGCGAGGTTCTGCCTGTCCTCCTCCTGGTGCTGGATATAGTAGCGCTCGACAGCAGTAGGATCAGCCTTCTTGTAGATCGTAATGCTCATCTCCTGGATCATGATCTGGCCGTCAGCAGTGATGATGGACTGCAGCTTCTCAAGCTCGATCTGGGGCAGGTTGGCGTTGCCCGTTCCTTGTATCAGCGGGAAGTTCTGGATCTCCTGCTGGTGCGAGACAACGTACATGGTATACCAGGGCCAATACATCCTGATGTCAGGACCTGAGCCTTGCCAGGAGAACTTGTTTTGCAGATTCAGCCTGTACGTAGATTCCTGCTGCGTGGGTCGTGAGCAGCCTGCGAGGGCTCCTGCCAGCGTGAGCAGTGCCAATGTCTTTGATCGTGTCATCTTTTCACCTCTGCCCTGCGCCCAGCAGGAACTCGATCTTCTCAGAGCTCTCGGGCCTTTCGTGCTGCTTGACTGCGTTCGACATGTCCAGGGTGCGCAGGTAGGTCTGCTGTGCAGGAGTCAACGTTCGGATAAAATCTGCGTACTTCTTGTCCACTTGTGCACGCCTGTTAGCAGCTTTCTCCAGGGAAAGCTGTCCCTCAAGCTTCGCTGCGTTGAGTAGGTTGTTCCGCTGCCGATCCAGGTCTGCCTGGACTGCTCCTTGCTGCGGCGAGACATTTCCTGGCCAGACCGCATAGCTCTTCTTGTCAATGCCATACTCATCATTGAACTGCGCTTTCCCAAGCTCTGCCTGGATCTGTGTATAAACCGGCAACTTGGCATCCTTGAGCGCGAGCTCTGCATTGAGGATCTCGGCATTGGAGTAATTGTGTACGACCGAGCGCGCGATACCCTCGACATCCTTTTTGACAATGCCAAGCGCATCTGTGGTGTTGACAAACCACTTCTTGCGCTCTTCAGCTGACTTGCCACGGGAGAACGCGACGTTCATGTCCACCAGCAGCGCGCCGTCAGCAGTCTGGTACACCTCTTTTGCTTCTGAGCTGCGGTCCAGCGGCAGGTCGATCCAAATCCTGCCATCCCAGTAATCAGTGCCAGTGACGGTCAAGCCGGTGTATTGCCATGTCGGCCCGTCAAGGAAAGAGACATTGCCGCCGTAGTCCTTGAGGACCTTGACGTGATGCTGCTGGACATCGCTGCATCCCTTGAATGCGCCGACGGCAGCAACGAGCATTGCTACCGCAAGGAATAGTCCGAGTTTTCTTATAAGCATTACTTCCTCTTTGTCCTCGATGTACTTGTCGCCATATGGTTGCACGAATAATTCGTGCGCTCCGCTCCTAGTTGAGTGCCAATCGTCACCGACAAGTACATTCCTTGTCTGGTATGAAGCTCCGCGGACTGTATACGAGCGTGAATATAAGGTCAAACGAATGCGAGGTTTCTGAGTGGTCTGACGATGAATATTTCGGGCAACTCGTGGTTAACCGCAAAACATAGTGTGGGCATGGATCGTTGGGGAAGGGCGGTCCGCAACGATTACCCGCATATCGTCGCCGAGCTTCGGGCGTGTTGCGTCTCCGCACATTCAAAGTGACCCGGTACGCAATTTGTGGTTTATTGCTACTCCCATGAAGAACATCGCAATAGGAAAACGTTTAGCGTGGTCGAAGCCACGATTCCCGACATGCAGAAGGCGATGAAAGAGAAGCGGGTCACGTCACGCGAGATCGTGCAGCAATACCTCACGCGCATTGCAATGTATGATGCGAAGCTTCATGCCACCATCACGGTCAACCCAGACGCTCTGAAGGAGGCCGACGAACGGGACCGTGAACGGGCGCGAGGCAAGGTGCACGGCCCGCTGCACGGAATTCCGATCGCGCTGAAGGACATCATCCACACCACAGACATGCCGACGACTGGCGGTGCGTTGGCCTTCGACGGATTCATTCCTCCTTACGAAGCGACGCTGACGAAGAATCTGCGAGAGGCAGGCGCAATCATCATCGCGAAGACGAGTCTGACCGAACTGGCCAACTGGGTCGCCGGGCCGCCGACGCCGATGCCGACAAACTACAACCCGATCTCCGGATACGGCATGAATCCATACGATCCGCGCCGCGATCCTCGCGAAACGGCGGACGGCCGGGGCGCGCTGTTTCCCGGCGGATCCAGCTCGGGCGTTGGTACAGCCGCAAACTTTTGGGCCGCGAATGTGGGCACGGAAACGTCTGGGTCTATCCTGACTCCATCGAATGCGACAATGCTGGTCGGCATCAAGCCGACTGTCGGCCGGATCAGCCGGTACGGTGTTATACCCATCACGGCTGACCAGGACACGCCTGGGCCCATGGCAAAAACTGTCACGGACGCCGCCATTTTACTCGGCGTATTGGAGAGCCAATCCCCCGATCCGAACGACCCAGCGACCAGTCGTTGCACGCCTCCCCCAAACCGCGACTACACTCGCTTTCTCAAGCGCAACGGTTTGAAAGGCGCACGCATCGGCATTCCGCGAGCATCGTTTTATGAGAGTCTAAGCCCAGAACGCGCGACCGCCATGGCGGATGCCATCGACGTGTTGAAACGCGAGGGCGCAGTCGTGATCGATCCCGCAAATGTTCCGAGCACGATCGAGCCCGATGTCCAACAGAACTTCGATCGATGGAATATCTGCTCCGGAGCGGGAAATTCAAAAGGTAGTGACGCGAACTGCTCGATCGTCCTGAAATACGGAATGAAGCGCGATTTCAACCGGTGGCTCTCGACCCTAGGCCCATCCGCGCCTGTAAAATCTTTGACGGAACTTCGTGAGTGGAACCGAGCGGGCAGGCGCGATCAAGTATGGACAGTCGAACCTCGACATCTCGGATGAAATAGATGTCCAAACCGACCGCGCGCGCTACGAAGCCGATCGCGCGAAGGACATCGCGCTGGCCGCTACGCACGGCATCGACGAAGTGATGCACGCGAATCGTCTCGATGCGCTTCTGTTTCCCGGCTCGAACGGCTCTGCACTGGCCGCGCGACCCGGCTATCCCTCCATTATCGTGCCGTTCGCCATGGTGCCCAACGCCGCGCCTTTTTCCTCGGCTTTCGATGCGAAGCCCGGTCCCTTCGGTGTCAGCTTCACCGGCATGGCTTGCAGTGAGCCGCGTCTGATCGAACTGGGCTACGCCTTCGAACAGGCAACCAAGCGCCGTGTGCCACCGCCGCTGCCCTGATGTTCAGAAGCGGAACGGGCACGCTCCGCGGTGCGAAATGGCCAAACTCCAGGGTACGCCTCCGGCGTGCGCGGCTCAGCGGGTTGACAATGTCACGAACCCACCCGCCGGCACGAGCACGTTCGGAAGTATTGAGCCCATGGGCAACACCAACGGGCCTCCTGTGGAATTAAAAAAATCGACACGAACCAATTGAGGAGTCGCGGATGTGTTTGCGATCACGATCTGGCTCGTCCAACCGCCACCAGTCACGACTTGAGGCAGCAGCAGCGCGGCAGTTCCGCCGGCGCCTATTCCAATCTGTGGTGCCGCGATCACCGGTCCGCCCCCCGTTGCGTTGACGAGCGGAGTCGTGCTTCCGACGATGGGCTGCGTCGGAGCGATACCCGCAATGCTTGAAGGGGCTTGCGTGATCGTGCCTGGCAGCGGTGAGACAACCGATGTCGCAATCGGGGCAGTTACCGGTGAAGTCATTACTCCGGTACTGAAAATCGGCGTCTGCGGTGTAACCACCGTAGTCGATATCCCGATCGTGGGTGTTCCAGTCCCCGCGCTAATCGCGTTGTTTGCGGCCAATTGCATAGCGACGGGTAGCGAGGTGAACGAGGGCCCCTGAAATGCCAGACCCAGCACGCCGACGGCAACACTGGAATTGATGAACACCAATCCTGTCATCGGTTGTGACAACTCCGGAACGCCGGCAAACAGTTCAGTCACGAATCTAGAAATTTGCTGGCGTCCTCCGACAGTGAGCGTTCTTACGCCGATCGTGACTCCTTGTTGGTTTCGGAGAGTGAACGTGACGGTTGCGGCCGCATCATTCGGATTGACAACGGATATTCCGGTGTTCGCTCCGGAACTCGGATCGGAATTCATGAATACGTCGGTGAGCGTCACCAGCGGGCTGGGGAGCACGCTCGTTTGGAACACATTTCCGTTGACCTGCTCGGCAAATGTTTCTGAAACGCTTAGCCCTTGGCCGCCTCCTTGAAGCGGTGTGATCACCGCAAAGCCCGTCTGAATTGGGCCGGTGTTCGCAAGGTTCTGTGTAAGCGTGATTTGGCCGAAACAGAACGAGGCAGTGATGATTGCCAGTACGAATGCATACAGCAGGCGTTCCATAGGCCCTCCGCTGTAGCCTCTGCACGCGGCTCGCCATGTCAGCTAAGATAAGGACGTGGAAACGACACCTGATTCGGCCGAACGGCTGGCGAAACTGGTCGAGCAACTGCAAATCCAGAATATACGGCGGCATATCTTTTTATGCGCAGACCAGACGAAGCCGATGTGCGCAACAAAAGAGGAGGGCCTCGCTTCCTGGAATTATCTGAAGCGGCGCTTAGAGGAACTGGGGTTGACGCAGGCAGAGGAATGCGTGTACCGCACCAAGGCGAATTGCCTGCGCATTTGCCAGCAGGGACCGATCGCGGTCGTGTACCCGGACGGAACGTGGTACCACTCGGTCACTCCGGCGGTCCTGGACCGGATCATTCAGGAACACCTGATCGAAGGCCGGCCGGTGAAGGAATTCGTGTTTGCGGAAAACCCGCTGTAGGAACCGCGCTAATTCAGGCCGCCTGCACTACCGACCGAGTCGTCTGGTGCTTGCCCAGCACTTCAGCAGCAATCTTCTTGCTCAGGTACACCTTCGATTCGCGGTTATCTCGCAGGTGTCTCTGAAATTTAATGACGTCGAAGTTGAGGTGATCCAGCGTCGCTCGCATGGGGTAAAACTTGTTCTTCGTTTTCACGACAAGCTCATGGAACCCGTGCGCGTGGGCCCATTCTTCCTGCTGTTCGGTCAACGCGCGATAACGGCCTTGCCCGCGCCATTTTTGGCGAGTGCCGCCAATCCAGCTATAAAAAATCTTCCGATTGCGGAATTCAACGATATCTCGGAGCTCGGAAACCAGCTCGGAAAGTTTGATGCTCGTTTCCTGCAATTTCAATTCGTGGCCAATCTTGTACGCCACTGGGATCAGCACACCATCGTCATCTTCGGCCATCGACAGCAGGATCAAGTGCTCGCGATCTTTTAACCGTGCGATGATTTCCTCAGCCGTCTTCTTCTTCCTGAATTCCGTGAAGTATTCTTCGATATATTGAGCTTCGAGGGCGCCAGGCTCGAGTGTGTACTGGCGAATGATGTGTTCCATTAACCTAGATCATAACGGCGGCTTAACGCGTTCGTAAAGGCTTGCGACGTGGCGCGCAGGCAGCGTGAGCGGCACGACGAGTCCATAGTTGGTTTCAACGCGGAGCTGCGCCTCTCCGTGACGGCGCGCGACTTCTTCAATGTGGATCACATTTCGATATGCCGTCTTTCGTAAACCCAGGCCAGTTCGTCCCGTCGTAATGAAGAACTCCGGATAAAGTCCGGAAAACTGCCGCAATATCAGGACAAGTCCGAACGCATATGCCAGCGCGGCGACGATGAAGCCCATCAGCACCGCGACCAGATTCACGAGCCCTCGTCGATAATATGCGGTGTGGATGAAGACGGTAATCCAGGCCGTAATCACGCCAATGACGAGAAGATTCACGCCGAGCGGCCAGCGCCGATGTGAAAGAGCGATGGGCTTCGGAAGCTGCGACAGAATTCTAAAGATCACCGTGTATGGGAAAATCACAACGAGCGTCGCAAACATTGCCGCTGATACCCATGAGGGCATTTACGTCGCGCTCCAACATTGTTGGCGAAAACCGCATTCAACCCGATCGCAATAGGCGCGCTCAGCTGCGGGCCATTCGTTCCGCTCGACTGCGTCCAGATATTTCGCAAGGAGCGCCCGTAACTTCTCTTCGGCTTCGCTAAAGGTGTACTCGCGGCGAACAATTTTCATTGGTGGTTTCAGGTACCACAGTTCCGCCATCGCACGATCTGTGCCTAGGGCTTTCATCAGCGCCAACGCGTATGCGGTCATTTGGATGTCGTACTTGGCTTCGCCGCCTTCGAACCAGAGAGCATATTTGTAATCAATGACTCTGGGAAGTGCCTTGCCGTTGCCTTCAGCGGCAAGTGCTGCATCCATTCGGCCGCGCACCCAACACTCGGTGCCATTGACATGCACGTGCATGATGAACGGCAACTCGCGTTCAGAAGATGCCGATGCCAGATCACGCCACTCGTGGCACTGGAATACGGCGGCAAGCTCAGGTACACCGGCAGCCGTTAGGACATCCGGCGGTGGCGGTGTCGCGGATTCCAGCAGTTTATGCGCAATTGAGCCGAGCCGCATCTGGGGTGTGTCGCCGGTCGGCTCGCGCCCGGGCTCGGCGATTCCCTGGATCCGTGTCCAGTTAAAGAAGCGGAAGCAGCCGCTTAGCGAAATGAGATCAGACGGAGTCATTTCGACGGCCGGTTCGATGCGAGGAGTCGGGATGCAGGGAATATACGGTTCACCAACGAGAATCGCATCCGTCGTGAATTCCAGCTGCTCCGGAACATTCAACTGTGACGCAGGCAAGACTTTCATGGTCGAGCCCCCGAATTTAATGCTCTGTATCTTTCCGTATCTCGCTTTTTCGATCGCGCCGGGCTGCAGCTTCTCGAATAGCTGCTCCATCCATTGCAGCCATGGACCGGTTTGCTTCGAGAATCCTTCCCCGAGGACCAGCATCTTCCGTGCGCGGGTTATGGCGACATAAAGCAGTCGCTTTTCTTCCTCGTATTGCTGGTCGTCTTCGCGGTCTTTTTCTTCCAAGATCAGCGCATGTGGAAGCGGCTTCCGATGCAGACCGTACGCGGCGCCAACCAGAATGCCCCAACGATCGCTGAAGAATGTGCGATCCCCCGAGCCGCGGCCCGTGCGGGCGGCGAGGTCTGGAATGATCACGATGTCGAATTCGAGACCCTTCGCCTGGTGAACCGTGAGTACTCGGACCACGTCATCGAGCTGCGAGACGATTTGTGCCTCCGATTCACGAATCGACGTGTCATGCGCGCGATCCCGAAGGTACCGCACCACCTCATCGAGCGCTGTAGTGCCTTGCCGGGCCAGCCCTCGCGTGATCTCGATTAGCTTGCCGATATTCGCCATACGCTGCGGACCGTTCTTTTGCGCCATCAAGACAACGTCGAAGTTCGTCTTTCGGATCACATCCTGCAAGATTTCCGCGGCTGTGGAGGAGTCGCGCCGTTCGACCCAGTAGTGCAGGAGTTCCTCGCACTGAACGAATTTCGGGACGGAGGAAAAACTCCTGAGACCATTTGCGTTCACCGAAACCCGTCGCGGAGTTTTTCCTCCGTCCCGAAATTCGTTCACAGGCACTCCAAACAACGAAGACGTCAGCACGATCGCGCGCAACAGCTCATCGTCGGGATGCAGTACCAATTCCAAAAACGCAATCAGATCCGACACCTCGGACTTCTGATAGAACGCCGTCCCCTGCACCACATATACCGGAATGCCGTGAGCCTCGAACGCGCCGAGATAAATCTCGACATTCGTCATGGCCCGCAGCAGCACTGCGACTTCCCTCCAGGCTTGAATGTGGCCGGACAACTTCCATTCCTTGAGAAGGCGAGCGATCGCTTCGGCTTCCATTTCGCGGCCCTGCGCGGCTTTGGCGCCGGATTCCGCAGCAACGTACGTGATGCCCAGAAACGGAGCGTCAGATCTCGCTTGCAGCAGATCTCCATCCGAGAAGCGAACCCGATAGGAAAAATCAAAATTGGGATCTGTGAGCCGGCTGATCTGGCCGCGGCCATCCATCATCAACTGACAGAGCAGATTCGAGAAATGAGCAATGGGTGCGGCAGATCTGTAATTGTCCTGAAGATGTTCAAGCGCGCCGCCATCAGCGAGAATCCGATCGAGCATGCGGAAAAAGACAGTCACGCGCGCCCGGCGGAATCGATAGATGGATTGCTTCGGATCTCCGACAATCATGAGCTTCCGCGGGGCAAAGCGACCGGGGCAATCGGGGTTTTCCGCAAGCAGTGAAATGATTTCCGCCTGTACTTCGTCTGTGTCCTGGAATTCGTCAACGAGCAAAGCTTGAAAGTGATTCTGATAATGCCGGCGGATGACCGGATGATTCTTCAGCAGATCGCGCGCCCCGAGAAGGAGGTCATCGAAATCCATCGCGTTTGCCGCCTGTTTTTTCACGCGAAACCGGTCGGCAGACATTTTCACGACCCGCGATAAGCGCTCGGCGGCGGTGACTCCGGCAATTTGGCCAATTTGAGGCAGGAGCGCTGACGGATCATCTCGCTTGCGCAACGGATGCCGAACCTTTCTCGCCTCGAGTTCGTCGGCTAATTCGCCGATCTTTTGAAAGTCGCCCCCGTACTTCTGGATGTCGCCCGCAAGTCTCGTTTCAATTTCTGCGCCGGCAACGCGCTGGGCCTGGAGCCGGCTTTCAAGCCAATTGTCATCGACGCCAAGACTGTTCAGCCAATATCCTGCCGAGACGATTGTCTCGACGAGCGTTTCTGAGCCGAAATCCCCGAAAAGCTGTTCGACCTCTTCGTTACCGGACCGAATCTCATGACGGATCGTGTCACGTGCGGCTTCTCGCGCGAGATCAAGACTGCGTTGTTCATCCAGAATCATGAAGGCCGGGTCAATGCCAAGTTCGAAACCGTGTTCACGGATGAGACTGCCGCAGAATCCATGAATAGTCGATATCGGCGCCGCCTGCAGCAGCGCGATCGTCTTCATCCACTGTCCTGGCTGGGCATAGAGCGCAGCACGGATTCGCTCGCGCATTTCCGCGGCGGCTTTTTCCGTGAACGTCACGGCAACAATGCGCAGCGGATCGATGCCTCGTTGCAGGAATTGGAGATACACATCGACCAGCTTGCGGGTCTTACCAGTTCCCGCACTGGCCCAAACGACCGTGTTGGCGTTGAAGCTCATGTTCAGTTTGGATATCTCGCACCGCGGAGCGGTGCCCTGGAGTTTGGACATTTCCGCACCGCGAAGCGGTGCTGGGAACTTAGCCAGGGGTACGCGTTTTTTGCGTACCCCTGGAATAGGTCGACAACTCTGGAATCCGCACCCTGAAAGGGTGTCGCGGACTCCTCGCACCCCTGCCGGGGTGCGGATGTCCTTGGTTTCAGACAACCGGGGGTTGCGCTCGCTCCCGCTCGCTTAACCCCCGGCTAATTTACTTCCACGCCTCCGGCGTGCTCGCACCGCTCCGCGCTGCAAATACCCGCGCTACAGTCCATAGAACCGGCACAGCCGGCGATAATCGCAATCCACGCAAATTTGCGCATCGGCCGGGTCTGGCTCGAGCCTTCCCTCACTCACCCGCTCCAACAGCCGCTCAATCCGGTCGCGCACTTCCTGGAACACACCGTCATCAATTACATGGGAAATGACCGGATTGCCGGGAGACCGAAGCAGGAGGTATCGACCTTCGATCTGAACCGCGTCCTCGGCAGCCAACGCATGTGCCGCCAAGTACGCGTAAACCGGTATTTGGAAAGACTGCTTTAGTTGCCTTGCAGTCGCGCTCGAAGCGGCCGAATATTTGAAGTCGTCGATACGAATAGCATCGACGCGCGCGCCACTGCGGCGGACAGCCACATGATCCGGCTTCCCTGCCAGGAGAGTTCGGCCGATCGCGGCGGGTGGTAGTGGAGCATCAAGATACTCTGCTTGGGTCTCGAAACCGTCGAGCGCGTCGCGCATAGCAAAATCGACGTACCGGTTCAACACCGATACGAGCTGCCGGCGCCGAATCTTCCATAACGAAGGATCGAAAACGGAGTACGGGCCTTCCCCATTCACGTCTGCCGCGCTCAACCGTCGGGTGATAATTTCATTCATGCGAACGCGGGCCTCATCGGCGGAGCGCGGCACCGTCTGTGAGTAAAAATCGCGAAGGATGGTGTGCGCCAAAATGCCGATTTCCTGCGCCGGCACTTCGAAGTCCGGCGTTTCCGCTGCGCGAATTTTCAACCGATGTCGGGCGAAAAACACAAACGGGCACGAGCTCAGCGAATTCAGCTCGCTCGGATGCCAGACGCCATCGAGCGGCAAAACGCCCTTGCCGAGACGAGCGCGCATAATCCCTTTCGATTCGAATTTCGCACGCTCCACAATGTCGTCTCCCAGCAAGGCTCGCGCGCGATTTTCCGGCAGCGAGCCGCGCCGCCATTCCTCGGCGACCCTCAAGCGCCATTCACCGTCAGCACGTGGCGGACCTGTCACCGCCTGCACGACGGGAGACTCGGCGTAGTGCCTTGCAATCTCAGCAACGTACACCGACGGGTGAATCGGATCGCCTTCCAACGTGTTACCCGGATACGTCAGCGTCACACGGCGCGTTGCCGAGTCCAAAATCATGAAGAGGTACAGTGGCTCTCGCCGATTCCGATCCCGCTGCGTCATGAGGCGCCTCGGCCGGATACGCGCGTTGATGTTTTCGATCGTTGTATCGGGAAGCAACGGATTCGACGCAACCCGCGCAGGAAATTCGCCATCGGCAAAGCCCGGGGCAAACATCCATTTGTGCTCGCGGGATCCCAGCGAATGCGGGTGTATGATCCGCACGCGTGGCAGACCTGGAGCTGTAGTGGATGCGACCAGCCGGTCCACTGTGCGCAGGCCGGCAATATCGGAACCAAGCTTTCGGAATTGGGCAAACTCGAATTTCGCGCGGTGATACACCGCCCCTACAGCACACATCTCTTCAGCCAGCACGCGCCACGCCTGGCGATCCCGCTCGGTGAGTAATCCCGAGGGCTGGAGACGACCCAGGAACCCCATCACCGTGTCTTCCGACTGCTCCAGTTCATCGAGAAACTTTTCAAACCGCTGGATCTCCGCAGCAATCGGCGAGTTCTTTCGCGCTGCCAGCGCCGAAGCGGGCAGGTGGTGCCTATCGATATAACCGAAGCGCGCAAGCGCCCGCTCCACATCAACAGCAGGCGAAAGGCGTGGGCAGAAATAAGCGCTCGACATCACGCGAGCCAGCGCCTCGCGCGATCGTTCGCTCGTAACGAGGTCGAGCATGGCGAGCCAGTACTTGATAAACGGAACGCGCAGCACAGGCACGCCGGTTTCGAACCGGTGCGGAATGCCGTAACGCGAAAATACGTCTTCAAGCATTTCGCCATACGTGTCGATGTGCCGCACCACCACGACCACATCGCTCGGGCTTTCTCCGGATGCGAGCAAATCCGCGATGTCGGCGCCAATCTTCTCCACTTCTTTGTAGCGGCTGGGCGCCTCAACAATCCGCAGCGAATCGTCG
>QHXA01000106.1:13102-14098 GCA_003222755.1 Acidobacteriota bacterium | reverse complement strand
TTGTTGACCACAGCCGGCGGCCTCGGAACTTCGGGCGGCTCGAACACGCGACGCACCGGGCCGAAGGCTTCAATCCACTTTGCGGCGACAAAGTGAAGGTGTACGTGAATCTGGAGGAAGATGTCGTCCGGGATGTCAGCTTCGAAGGAGAAGGTTGCGCGATCTCAAAGTCGTCTGCATCTCTGATGACTGAAAGTATCAAGGGAAAATCAAAGGCCGAAGTGGAGCGACTATTTTCCAGATTTCGCGATCTTGCGACCGGCATGGCTGATGCCGATCAAGCGGATTTAGGCAAGCTCGCCGTCTTTTCGGGCTTGCGCGGGTTCCCGGCTCGCGTCAAGTGCGCAACGCTGGCGTGGCATACCCTTCGTGCCGCATTAGAGGACAAGTCTGGCGTCGTCTCGACGGAATGACGCGAAGCGCAAGCGCGATAGCGCGCAGCATCAAGAGAGGTTGAAATGAATCCTGTGGAGAAGCAGATCTTGGAACTGAAGATCATTGACGCTCTTCAGACCTGCTATGATCCGGAGATTCCCGTCAATATCTATGAACTCGGTCTCGTTTACGCGATTGAGATCAGCGACTCCTGCGATGTGCGAATTAAGATGACATTGACGGCCCCGAACTGCCCGGTCGCCGCATCGCTGCCACTCGAGGTCGAATCGAAAGTGAACGCCATTGAGGGCGTCAAGAGCGCTCAAGTCGATATCATTTGGGATCCGCCTTGGAATCCTGGAAAGATGTCCGAAAGCGCGAAATTGCAGCTGGGAATGATCTAGATATGAAACTGACCGCACAAGAAGAGTATGGGTTGCGATGCCTTCTCCGCGTCGCCAGCGCTGGAGAGGGAGAGAGTGTAACTATTCCCGAGATCGGACGCACTGAAGCGCTGTCAATCGCTTACGTCGCCAAACTGATGCGAATCCTTCGACAGGGCAACTTGGTGAAGAGTGTTCGGGGTCAGGCCGGAGGCTATACGCTGACGCGCCGCCCGCA
>QHXA01000106.1:4380-13067 GCA_003222755.1 Acidobacteriota bacterium | reverse complement strand
TCGAACCGGGATTCTGCGATCAATTCTCAGGCCTTAAAAGGACCTGCACCCATTCCATCGATTGCTCGATCCGCTCACTTTGGCGTGCTGTGCAGGGCGCCGTGGATGTGGTCCTGGCTGGAATCACACTTGGCGATCTGCTTCAAAAAGAATCGGACATGAACCTGCGTATCAGCGGACCAGTGCGTGGCTTGGCTGTTTCACGGGATCATCAAGAGGTGAACCGCGGTTAGGCCGCCATTTCCAAGTACTGTTCTGCTCGGGCGATCCACTTTTCAACATGGTGTATAGAGTGGTCTTGCAGGTGCCAGATTGCGACCTTAGCGCGAACGGCGGCGTGATAGGTTCGATAGAATGCCAATAATTCATCGGGCGGATCATCCCCGGTACGTTCGCAATACATTCCGAAAATCAGCTCTCCGGCTGCTGGATCTCCAAGACGCTCGCATTCCAGCTTGAGAAACATCAGCTCGGATGCGGGATCTACGATTCGGAGATTCCGATTGAACTCCAGGCAATCGATAATCACTGGTCGATCTTCCAAGCAAATGTGCTCAGGCCGCAGGTCTCCGTGGCCCTCTACGATCTTGCGGGCTTGCGCGCGTCCGCCGACGAGATCCAGATGCCGTTCGATAAATGTCAGTGAGGCGGTAGTAGCGGATTCGATCAATTCGCCGCTCAATACCTGTTCTCGTTTCGTCAGTTCTTCACGAGACCATCGCAGCTCGTCTTTAAGTCGATTCACATACTCTTCAGTTGTTACCGGAAGCGGTGCAGCATCGGAGTAGAAGTGGCCAAGCAGCACGCCGACTCGCCGCGCATCTTCATTCGACCAAGTTCGGTTCGCGATCGCGTGGTCCAACATTCGATCTGCGGGCAGGCGGCGCATACAGACGAGCCAGTCATCGATGGTTCCCGGTTTGTCGAGTTGTAAAATATTTCCCGATCGAACTGTCATCGGCACGACACCTCGATAGACATCAGGAGCCAACCGTCGATTGAGGCGTACCTCCTCATCGCAATTCTGGCGGCGAGCTTCTGTGCTGCGTAGGTCGAGGTGATTGAAACGCGAGGGTTTCTTGAGCTTCCACGCCAGCGTGTCAGTCAGAAATATCCAGGACATGTGCGTCTCTTTGGTCTCGACACGCCGGGTACCTTCCGGATAGTTTTCGGGCCGGCTTAAGAACGCAACCTTTTCCTCAAGTCGTGGCACAAAAGCCTCACAATTGTTTAATCTGCATTTCACTCACCAGATCTGGGCCTCGTCCAACATATTAGGAGCTGGAAAACCGCTCGGATGAGAATTGAGAATTGTGAAATGAGCATTGGTTGGATGTGGTGGAAATCAAATGACGCAGGTCGAACAGCTTGCCGGTTTCATCGTAAACGCCTCCTTCACAGATATATCGGGCTTTGCTGTGCGAGAGCTGAAGACTCGCGTGCTGGACGCATTGGCTTGCGCACTCGGGGCACTGGACAATGAACTTATCCAAATGCTTAAGGAGCAGGTGGAGGATTTCGGCGGCCGTAATCAATGCACGCTGATCGGCGGCGGCAAAACAGCGCCGGATCGAGCGGCGTTTTTAAATTGCGCTTTAGTCCGGTATCTCGATTTCAACGACAGCTATCTGGCGAAGAGAGAAACCTGTCATCCGAGCGATAACCTCGGGGCTGTTCTGGCCGGCGCGGAATGTGCCAACGTGGACGGTCGCGACTTCCTGACGGCATTGGCTGTCGCCTATCAGGTCCAATGCCGGTTAAGCGATGTGGCGCCGGTCCGTGATCGAGGATTCGATCATGTAACGCTAGGTGCGTACTCCGTTGCCGGCAGTGTCGCCAAAGTGCTGGACCTGGATCGCGAACAAACGGCTCATGCGATCGCGATCAGCGGCGCTGCGTACAATGCTCTGCGCGTCACGCGTACGGGAAGGCTGTCTCACTGGAAAGGCCTCGCGTTCGCAAACATGGCTTCCGGCGCAACGCACGCGGCGTTTCTTGCGATGCGCGGCGTCACTGGACCGCTTGAAGTCTTCGAAGGAAACAAAGGATTCATCGATTCAGTTGCCGGACCATTTGCCATCGACTGGTCTCAGGAGAATCTGGAGCTGGTAACCCGAACGGTGCTGAAAAAGTACAACGCGGAAATGCACTCGCAATCGTCGATCGAATGTGTCCTCGAACTGCAGCATGAATCCGGATTCACACCGGAAAACATCGAACACATTGAGATTGACATTTTCGATGTGGCCCACAAGATCATCGGAGGCGGCGAAGAAGGGTCAAAGACGGAGGTCCTAACGAAGGAACAAGCGGATCACAGCCTGCCATACGTCATCGCAGTGGCGTTGTTGGATGGAGAAGTAACACCCGGACAATACGCGCCGGAGCGCATTGGTAGAAAGGACGTTCAGAATCTCCTGCGAAAAGTAACGGTTCATCCGGCTCCGGAATATAGCGCGTCTTTTCCGGAAGAGCTGCCGTGCAGGGTCACCGTCCATTTCGGCGGAGGCCAGATTCTTCGCAAGGAAAAGCGGAACTATCCGGGGTTTCTCAATTCGCCTCTGCCCTGGGATGCCGTCGAAGAGAAGTTTCATCGCCTGGCCGATCCATACGCGGATCGCGTTTTGCGTGAGGCAATAGTGAACGCCGTTGCAAATCTCGATCAGATTCAGATTCCCGAGTTGACGGAGCTTTTGGGTCGGGTGCGGGGGCCGACCGGCACCGAGGAAGCCGCCTAGGTGAGTTTCATGAATGATCGTGCATTCCCGTTCATTCGTATGAATCAACGTCAAAGCAAGCCGCGTACACAGGGTCTGACCGAAATGCGGGGACCTTACTACACGCCAATGGGCAGACGATATCTCGAAGACATTCTGGAAACGATGGGCGATTACGTCGACTCCCTGAAATTTGCCGGCGGGTCGTTCACGCTGATGCCTCGCGAACGGCTCCGTGAAATCATTGAACTGGCCCATCGTTATCAGGTGCTCGTATCGACAGGCGGTTTTATCGAGTACGTCCTTGCGCACAATCCAGAAGGAGTGCCCGCCTACATTCAGGAATGCCGCGATCTCGGATTCGACATCATCGAGATCTCGAGCGGTTTTATTACTTTGCCAGTAGACGACTGGCTTCGCCTCGTAGAACGCGTTCAGAAGGCCGGCATGAAGGCAAAGCCTGAGGTCGGCATCCAGTTCGGCGCCGGCGGCGCCACGCCAGCGGAAGAACTCGAAGCCGAAGGCACGAAAGACCCGGGTTGGGCGATCAATCAGGCGCGCCGTTTCATCGACGCGGGCGCCTACTTGATCATGATCGAATCGGAGGGCATTACGGAAAACGTTCGCACATGGAGAACCGACGTCGTCGCAAAATTCGTCGAAGCACTCGGTCTTGAGAAAGTGATGTTCGAAGCTGCGGAGCCGGTAGTCTTCACCTGGTACATCAAGCATTACGGACCCGACGTGAATCTCTTCGTCGATCACAGCCAAATCGTCCAACTCGAAACACTACGCCGCGGAATCTGGGGCACCAAAGATCTCTGGGGGCGCGTTGTCACATTTAAAGAATGATATTGGAATCCGCGAGGTAATCGCTCTCAACGCCAGTGGTTGAGGCCGCGATACGCGTGATGCCTGAACTCACGATGTTTTCCAACGGGCGCCGCCCAGGAGCGGCAGGACAAACAAGTTGGCCAGGATATCGATGATCGTGCCGAAGACCACGACGAGTCCAAAACGTTGAGTCGGCGGGAAATCGGAAAGAACGAAAATGGCGAAGCCAGCGGCGATGATCACATCTGAATATACAATTCCCCGCCATTGTTCTTCGCGTGCGGCCACCCAGGCGCTCCAGCCTTTCTTGCCGTCGCGTTGCGCGCGCCGCACACCGAACATGAGATGAACCATGGAATCGATGGCCATGCCGATGCAAACGTTGGTTGCCGGTGCGGAAATGATATCGACAGGCACTCGCAACATTCCGACGCCGCCGAGCATGCAAAGAGGCACGAGGCCAAGACTCAAAATCATCGCCGCAGTGCCGCGAATGCTCCGTGCGACGATGAAGGCAATTACGGCGAATAAGACAATCAACCAAAGCAGACCGGTCACCAGGCTCGACGCGACCAGTTTGGCCAGTTCTCCCTGCAAGCGATAAATGCCTCCGACAAGAACAGGTTTGAAACCATGCCGCCGCACGATCGCGCGCAGATCGTTGACCACTTCGACACGCGGCTTCACGCGTCCGTATTCTTCCATCCGAAGATAGAACGCCGCTTGCGTGCGATCGTGAGTCACGAACGTCCGGGCTACCCGTTCGTGTTTCGGTTCCTCCATCTTTTTCAGCAGATGTTCCTTGGAAAACAGAAACGCGAAGGGGTGGCGCTTGCCTTCAGCTAGGAGAACCGGCAGGGAGATCACCGTCCCGACTCCCTTGTGATTTTCGAGCGCGCCCTGCAGACTCCACATCTCGTGATAGGCGTCGCCTGTGTTCAGCTTACTGCCATCCGCAGCGGCAATAACTAATGTGAGCGGATTCGAACCGCCATTACGGTCCACATATTCAAGGCCATCACGCAGTGGCTGATGCGGTTTGAAATAGTCGAGAAGGTTCGGATCCGTGTTGAGTCTTGTCAGACCGAAACCCAACGCGAAGCTGACCAACACAACCGCTGCCGACAGCGGAGCGAATCGGCGCGACCAAAATCGTGACTCGGGTCCTTTCTCCGTGATCGCAGTTTTTCGCGGCACAGCCCAGTTCAAGAAACACGGATACATTCCGTAAGCACAGACCATTGCGATCACCGTGCCGAGGATGCCTCCGAATCCGAGCTCGCGCAGCGGTTTGGCCGGCACGATCAACAGGCTTGCGAATCCCAATGACGCGCACACCATGGACCAGAACGAGGCGGGAAACGTCATGCGGCGCGCTTCCGCGCCCAGCTCGCGCGATTTTTTTCCGGTCCGGCCCGCGAGCGTCTGCCAGTTGAATGTCATGTAGACGAGGTGCGAAAGCGCCACGACAAATACAATCGTGCTGAGGTTTGCCGTCAGGATGCCAATCTTTCTGCCGAATAGGGATTGCACCAGCAATGTCAACAGCACGGCGCTAGTGCACGTGGCGAGCATTCCAATGAAAAGCCGGCCCGACCGGAAGACGAGCCACATCGTCAATCCGAACAAAACGACTGCAGTGAGCGTGAAGTATCGGAAGTCATGCGCCAGGCTGAGTCGAATCATCTCGACAACGTACGGCGCGCCCGCGATTCGAATTCGAAAATCCTTCCTGTCGAACTCCTGGACGATGGCTTCGATACGGTGAATGAGTCGTTCGCTATCTTCCGCATGGACGAACGCGACGATGTTGCTGGATTTCTGATTCTCGGCAATCAGGAGCCGCCTCCAGAAGGGACTCTCCTCGGCGTCGCCAAAATCCTTCGGACCATCCGTCAAACTGCGCACGCCTGTCACGGAATCGATGGATTTAATCTTTTCGGTCAATTGTTGCAGGCGATCGAGGTAGCCCTCGGAGGAAATGTCGGAGGAGGAGACGCTCAAGATGAGCTGGCTGCCGGCGGGAAACCGCTCTTCGATCTTTTTCGATTCCTGAAATTGTGGGTCGCTGGAGGAAAAGAAGAAGTTCTCATCCACGTGCGGCTTCAAATCGACTAGCGTGACCACGAGACCAAACAGGATGCAGGTCACGGCGAGTACGAACCAGTGCGCCGATCGACGTACTTTCTGCAGATGGGTGAGCGTGAAACGCCCGGCTGTCATCTGGTTACACCCATGCAAAAGGAGCAGCACGTCCTTCACCAGTATTCTGGCACCTTGTTTGCAAAGTAATGGGGGAAGATCCGTTGGGAAAGGAGAGCAACGTGCCTGAAAAACAGACTATCGAAAAGGCGAAAAGAGCCAAGCGCTCCGGTAAGGCGCCAACGACGCAGGCCAGTGAATTCGTGCGCGAAGAAATGCATCATGTCCGGGAGGGCAAGCACGGCGCGCGATCCACTAAGCAGGCTATTGCCATTGGTCTTTCCAAAGCGCGAAGTGCTGGGGTGGAGCTTCCGCCGCCAGAGAAAGGAAAGACTTCCGAGAGAACACGCCGCAGCGCGGAATATGCGCTCAGGCGATCCCGTTCAGGCAGAAAACCATCGGCGAGACGAGCGGGTGCCATCCTTACGGCGCTCCGCCGCGAGGGGCGCGCAGCCGCTTCAAGGCCTGCGCTCGCCGCTCAGGCTCACTCGGCCGCTCGAAGACGCGGAGCCGGATCTCTGAAAGCGGCGGCGCGGAAAGCAGTCCGCACCAAGGGCCCAGCCGGCCGCGTTGCCGCAGCGCGCAAAGCCGCGCGAACTCGGGCTCGCAAGAAGTGATCCGCATTGTAGGGGCGGTCTATGACCGCCCGCGATCTCGAAAGCAAGGACTATCGGCGGTCACAGACCGCCGCTGCAGAAAGCCGCTAGTACGCCGTTCCTGTGTCGCCATCGGTTTCGACAACTGAAGTCTGGTGAGATGCCGGTCGCAAGCGACGAATATGACTTTTGGCGTAATTAAGATCATCAGTGGCGGACAAACTGGTGCCGACATCGGGGCGCTGATCGCCGCGCAGGAGCTTGGTCTTGAAACCGGAGGTTTTGCTCCTAAAGGCTGGCTTACCGAGAATGGACCTCAAGAAGCCGTGTTGCGCAGTTTTGGGTTGATCGAATGCGATGAGCACGGCTACCCGCCACGCACCCGCCGGAACGTGATCCATTCTGGCGGGACGATTCTGGTTGGCAAACATCAGATTGGTGGAAGCCGGCTCACGTATGAACTTGCGACGCAACTAAAGAAGCCGCTCTTTTTACTCGCTTGCGCAAATCCGCCGGGGACGAAACCGGACGCGGCACGCGTCGAAGAGTTTCGATCTTGGCTCCGACAGTACCAGATCAATATTCTCAATGTGGCGGGTAACCGCGAATCCGAGATTCCAGGCATTGCGGAGTTTACCCGAGCGTTCTTGCTAAACGCGTTGGGATAAAAGTAGGCTTATACATATCCGATTCCGATTCATATGAGGCGAGAATGAACATTCTCCTCCTGTCAATGCCGGATTCGTTTGAGCACATGCCGGAGCCCGTGGTCCGCATGCCAAATGGCGCGCTCACATCACTTGCAGGAAATGTCGATCCACATCATGCGGTAGCCGTTGCAGATCTGATTCTGGTTCAACGGCGAGTACAACAAACAGTCCAGCAACTCGTGCGAGACCTTCAACCCGATATCATTGGGCTGTCGGTGATGACGTTTCAGCGAGAGACCGCGAAGAAAATCGTTGCCCTTGTTCGAAAACTTCGTCCCTCAGTAAAGATCGTCGTCGGTGGCTATGATCCGAGCCTGGCAGCGGAAGCATATACCAGTAATCCGGATGTTGATTTCATCGTGCGCGGTGAAGGCGAAATCACATTCCGCGAACTCCTGCGGGCGATGGAAAACGGAGCGGGATATGAGCGGATCGCTGGACTTTCGTACCGATATGGCAGTGAATTCCGTCACAATCCCGAACGCCCGGTGAGCCGTCTTGAAAGCGAAGCCATAAACCTGCCAAACCGCAATGCGCGCGTTCTGCGCGGTTATACGATCATCGGCCGGCAAGTCGATGTCATTGAGACTTCACGAGGTTGCACGTTTGACTGCAGCTTCTGTTCGATTATCGAAATGCGCGGCCGCAACTTTCACGTTTATTCATTTGATCGTGTGCTCGCCGATATCCGTGATGCTCGAGACCACGGCGCCAGAGCCATCTTTCTGGTGGATGACAACATCACTCTGAATGTTGCGCGATTCGAAGCGTTATGTCAGGCCATCATCCAGGCCGGCCTGAATTCTATCGATTACATTGTTCAAGCCATGACATCCGCGATTGCAAATCACGGCGAGCGCCTTGCTCCGCTAATGCGAAAAGCAGGATTCCGATATGTCTTTCTGGGTATTGAAAACATTCTCGAAAAGGATCTCGCATTCCTGCGCGCTGTTTCCAAAAATACGAAGCGCGAAGACGGCCAGAGGAGCAACGCCACAATCAAGGCAATCGATTACATCCACCAAAATCGCATGTATGTCGTTGGCGGTCTGATCGTCGGGAATCCGGACGACACGCGCGAATCCATCCAAGCCAATCTGGATTTTGCCCGGCGCTACGTGGATTGGCCCTACATTCAGCACCCCACTCCATACCCTCGAACTCCGATGACGAAAGATTTCCGCGACCGCGATCTGATCGTGAACGACAGACTGGAGGAGTACGACGGCACAACAGCGGTGGTGCGCACGGAATATTTGTCCGCCGATGAAGCGGAATTCATGAGATGGAAAGCCGAACGATGGATGAAACTTCGGCATATTCCCGTCGCGGCGCTGCACAATCCTCTCTTTATCCTCACCAATTGGCGACGGATTTTGGCCCACACATTTCGCGGAAGCACTCTCAAATCGCTGGTCGGGCTTGAAGACGAGCACCGCGCATTCGAACGTTTCCGCGCTATCCGCCGCCTCGAGCGGGTATACATTTAAAGGAGGTCCAAAAGGAGAGAACATGGCTTCAGAAATCCATCGAGACGATATTCGCAGCATGGTCGATGCCGGTCACGCTCAGTTAGTGGAGGTGTTGCCCGCCAGTGAATATAGAGATGAACACTTGCCGAAGGCGAT
>QHXA01000106.1:0-4340 GCA_003222755.1 Acidobacteriota bacterium | reverse complement strand
GCCTCTCATCGTTTATTGTTTCGACTACCAGTGAGACATGAGCGCACGAGCCGCGGCGCGGCTCGAATATTTTGGTTTCAAGAAGGTGTATCGGTACACGCCAGGCAAGGCCGATTGGCTGGCCGCCGGACTCCCCGTAGAGGGAAATAGACCAAACCGTCCCACGATTCGCGACGCCGTCCGCAATATTCCAACCTGCACTCCGGATGAGCGTCTCAACACACTACAGCAGCGCTTGGATGAGCACCGCATTTGTGCCGTTGTCGACGACAAGAATGTTGTACTCGGTCTGCTCGATCAAAATGCCTGGACGGGAGAGCCAGAGGCGGTGGCCAAAGACCTCATGAGCCTTGCGCCTTTGACGTTTCGTCCGGACCGGCGCATACAAGACGCGAAGGACTATCTCAAAAAGCATCAAATCGAGAAGACGCTGGTGACAAATTCAGACGGCCAGCTTATTGGGCTGGCTCTCCGCTCCGATGTAGAAGAACTCGCGCGCAAGACTGATGAAGCTGCGTGAGCAGAAGCGCGGCTTCAGTTTTGCCGCTTCACCAGTTCGGTACCAGCGTAACATCCGGCCCGGTGTCTGACTTGGATGCCGGGAGTTCCGGTTTCGACTTTGACGTGACCCTGCTCTCTCCGGTCATCTCCAAGAGTGATGCCCGTTTTTGGGATACACTACCTGTTTCCTTTGGAGGAGGCACATGAACGTCTTATTGCTGGCCCTGCTTCTGGCGCAGGCTCCACAGGCCCAAAATACGACGCCGCGGCCGGGCTTTCGCGCGGCGCCGCCGATCTTTCAGCAGAACTGTGGGACCTGCCATGGTCACGACGGCAAGCAGGCCCAATCGATAACGGATCTGCAGAACTACTCGCCCGAGCGTGTGTACGAAGCACTTACGACTGGCAAAATGAAAGACCAGGCCGCCCAAATTTCCGACGTTCAGAAGCGGCAGATCGCCGAATTTCTTGCCGGGCGGCCAGTGGGAAGCGATGAAGCCGGTGATATCAAGAAGATGACGAATCCCTGCGCCGCCAATCCTCCGATGCTTGATCCCGCGGCCGGTCCCGCGTGGAACGGCTGGAGTCCCGGAACCAACAATGCACGATTCCAGGCCGGAAGCGCCGCGGGACTGACCGCCGCGCAAGTCCCGAACCTGAAGCTCAAGTGGGCCTTTGGCGTCCCAACAGCTGCTGAAATGCATTCGCAACCAACAATCGTTTCAGGGCGAGTCTTCTTCGGCAGCGATGCCGGCTACATTTACTCTCTCGATGCGAAGACCGGATGCGTTTATTGGGCCTTCCATGCCGATTCGGGCACGCGTACTGCGCCAACCATTGCGCCTATTCAAGGACAGGGCACGACGAAATCTGCTGTGTTCTTCGTCGATGTCCTCACGCGCGTTTACGCGCTGGACGCTCAAACCGGCAAGCTGCTTTGGAAAATTCGCGCGGGCGCTCACCCGCGGTCGAAAAGCACCGGGTCGGCAACGGTATACGACGGCCGAATCTATGTTCCGATGTCCGCTATGGAAACCACGACGGGCGCGGTTCTCACGTACGAGTGCTGCACGTTCCGCGGGCATGTCACTGCTCTTGATGCCAATACAGGTAAGAAGCTTTGGACCACGTTTGTCATTCCAGAAGAAGCGAAACCGCGGGGAAAGAACAAACAGGGCGTGACGCTCTATGGTCCTGCCGGTGGTTCGGTTTGGAATCCTCCGACTGTTGACCCGAAACGTCGTCGCATCTATGTCGGAACAGGCAACGGCGTCAGCGAGCCGGCGACGGAAGGCACCGATTCCGTGATCGCGATGGACATGGATACCGGAAAGATCGTGTGGCAACACCAGGAATTTAAAGGCGACGTCTTCATCAACAACTGCAGAGCGACAGGCGAGCTTGGTGACAATTGTCCCGCGAAACTCGGCCCGGACTACGACTTTGGCGGCTCAGCCCTGATCATGCACACGCTGCCGGACGGGCGGGATGTCATCATCGCCGGCAGCAAGGGTGGTGTTGCGCTCGCTCTGGATCTCGATAAGAACGGCGCTGTGGCGTGGCGGACCAACATCGCCGAGCGTCCGCCTTCAGCGGCGGGTCTGATTGTCTTCGGCGGCGCATCGGATGGCGAAAATGTCTACTATGGCCTGAACCAGCCCGGCGGCGGTGTCGCCGCGGTTCGATTGGCGGACGGTTCGCGGCCGTGGACAGCGAAACTAGGCGCGACCGGCGCCGGAAATCCCGCGGCGACTTCGGCGATTCCCGGCGTCATCTTTACTGGATCCGCAGACGGAAATTTGCGCGCGCTCTCGATGACCGACGGCCAGGTTCTCTGGCAATACAATACAGCGCGCGATTACGAGACCGTGAATGGCGTCGCCGCTAAAGGCGGCAACATGGGCCAGGCGGGCGCGACGATCGCTGGCGGGATGGTATTCGTAGGATCGGGCTATGGCACCGGAAACTCCGGTTTCGGTAATGTGTTACTGGCCTTTGGCCCGGAATAAAGAGGTTGCCCAAGTAAATGAGAATAATGAGTCAGAAGATTTACCGAACAGATGACTTGCGTATTAAGGAGATCAAGGAACTCTTATCTCCCGATGTCATTCGAAATGAATTTCCTCTCACTGTGCGAACTGCGGAAGTTACGTATGAAACACGGCATGAGATCCATCGGATTTTGCACGGAGCGGATGACCGTCTACTGGTCATCATCGGACCGTGCTCCATCCACGATCCTAAGGCAGCGCTCGAATACGCAGAGAAACTGAAGGCACAAAGAGACCGTCTTCAAGCCGATCTGCTGATCGTGATGCGTGTGTACTTCGAAAAGCCGAGAACCACCGTGGGTTGGAAAGGCCTCATCAATGATCCGTATATGGACGGCAGTTTTCAAATTAATGAAGGCCTGCGCACCGGCCGCAAGCTTCTGGTCGAGTTGAACGAATTGGGAATGCCGGCTGGTGTGGAATATCTCGACGTGATCTCGCCTCAATACATTGCGGACCTCGTCAGCTGGGGCGCGATCGGCGCGCGCACCACAGAGAGCCAGGTCCATCGCGAACTCGCGTCAGGCTTGTCCTGCCCGGTGGGATTCAAGAACGGTACGGACGGAAACCTACGGATCGCTGTGGATGCCATACGCACATCACAGCATCCCCATCATTTCCTGTCGGTAACAAAGGCAGGACACTCCGCAATCGTCTCGACACTCGGAAATGAAGACTGCCATGTGATCCTCCGCGGCGGCAAACACCCGAACTATGACGCCTCCAGCGTCGATGCCGCTTGCAAGGAACTTGCGGCCGCCGGCCTTGCACAGCGCGTGATGATCGATTTGAGCCATTCGAACAGCCAGAAAAATTACATGCGCCAAATCGAGGTGGGGCATAGCGTTGAGGCACAGATCGCGCGTGGAGACGATCGCATCATGGGCGTGATGGTCGAAAGCAACCTCAAGGCCGGCCGGCAAGATCTGATACCGGGTAAAGAACTCGTCTACGGCCAGAGCATCACGGATGCCTGCATCGGATGGGAAGAAAGTGTTCCTCTATTGGAGAGCCTGGCCGAGGCCGTGCGGGGGCGGCGGCTGGAGCATGAGGACGAGGATTAGGTGCTGTAGGGCCGGTCTATGACCGCCACGATTTCGCAATTTGAGACATCGTGTTACCGGGCCGCTACTACAGAATTCCGTAATACCGCGCCATCCAGTAGGGGAGGATGTAGTCGATGCCGGCGGTCTCGATTCTGCCTGTACCTTGCCCCACGAGCTGGAACGGGCTTCGCTGCCAGAGGAAATCAGTGCGCACCCTCTGGATGATCGGGATGGGTTTGCAAGCGCGGTCCTCTGCTCCACAGGCAGGATAGACGCCGCGCAGGTCGGTCGGCAGGTCACGGCGTGGCCGCAACAGCCACTCATCGAGTATTCGCCGAGTTTCGCTGTCGCGGGCTTCACTGGGCCCGTTGAGCGCACGGTCGATCATATTGAAGAAAGCGTTTCCATGATCGTCGGTATGACGCCGCAGGACACTATAGGCCTCGCGGTAAATTCCACCAAAAGAGCTGCGCTCCAGGCGAATCAGGTTGAACAGATTAATGGAATCGATATTGAACTTGAAATAACTGTTGTCGTCGAGCACTTCGACAGAAATTGGCACGATGGCTTCGGGAGCAAGAAAGAAGCGGTGGAGATCATACGTCGTAGAAAAGCGGCGAGAATTCACGTGCCGCCCCACCTGTAAAAGGCTCAACTGCTGATCGGCGCGCCCAACGAACGTTGTGCTGACCGCACCATTAGGCATAGTTACGAACCAGTTGTGCCCACGTAGAAAATCGAG
>QHXA01000810.1 GCA_003222755.1 Acidobacteriota bacterium | reverse complement strand
ATTATCGCCTGCGCTATCGGATTCGTCCTTCAGATTTTTGATCAGTTCGCCGGTGCCCCCTCATTCACACAAAAATTTGGCCTGGTGCCGTATGCGGTGACTCAGAGGTACTACCTGTGGCAACTCGTCACCTATATTTTTCTTCACGGCGGCTTCTTCCACATCTTGTTCAATATGTTTGGCCTTTACATGTTCGGCTCGGAACTGGAGGCGACATGGGGCACGCGCCAATTCACAAAATTCTTTTTTATTTGCGGCATCGGTGCGGCGCTCACGAGCGTCGTTGCGAGTCCACATTCGTTGATTCCGATCATTGGGGCTTCCGGCGCGATTTTTGGACTGTTGCTCGCATACGGCGTCCTCTTTCCAAACCGGCTGATCTACCTCTACATGATCATTCCGATCCCGGCTAAATGGTTCGTGGTGATCTTCGGCGCCATCACATTCCTTTCAGCCTTGTCCGCCAATGGCAGCGGGGTCGCTTATGTTGCCCATCTTGGAGGGATGCTCTTCGGGTTTATCTATTTGAAGGGCGGACGCCTCATTCCTGACCTCCGCCACCGCTATGACCGCTGGCAGCGCAACCGGCTGCGCCGCAAGTTCGAGGTCTATTACAACGAGCGGCGCCGCAACGACGACGATCAGGAAAAATGGCGGCGCTGGAAAAACTAGCCCAACCCCAACGATTCCGCTCCTATAACCGTTGGCTGCAAGAAAAATTCGGCGAACGCGTTTACAAGGTCATCGTTGATGGGGGATTCACTTGCCCGAATCGCGACGGCACAGTGGCGGTCGGCGGCTGCGCTTACTGCAACAACAATTCGTTCCGGCCACCCTCGGCGATCAAGACAGATCCCATTCGCGATCAGGTCCGCGAAGGCATCGAATATATCCGGAAACGTTTCGATGCGCATAAGTTCATCATCTATTTTCAGCCGTTCTCGAATACATACGCCGAAACCCAGTACCTGCGGCAGCTTTACGCGGAAGCCATCGATCATCGCGATGTTGTCGGCTTAGCCATCGGCACGCGACCCGACTGCGTGGACGAGGACAAAGTTCAGATGATCGATGACCTGGCGCAGCAGACCTTCGTCTCGCTGGAGTTCGGTGTCGAATCGATCTACGACGAAACCCTGCGGCGCGTGAATCGCGGCCATGATTACAGCGCGTTTTTGCGTGCGATGACGATCACGCGCGGCCGCTCGATTCACATTGGCGCGCATCTGATCCTCGGTTTCCCCTGGGAAACGCGCGAGCAGTGGCTGGCGATGGCGGATGAGATGTCTTGCGTCGGCGTGGACGCTTTGAAAATTCACCACCTGCACATCGTGCGGGGCACCGCCCTGGCGGCGGAATACGCGCGCCGCCCATTCCGGGTGCTCGGTTACGAAGAGTACCTGGACCTGCTTTGCGAGTTCGTCGAGCGGCTCGATCCGAATATCGTGATCGAACGCATGTTCGGAGAAGCGCCGCTCGGCCTGCTGGTCGCTCCGAATTGGCGCCGGACGAAAAACGATTTGGTGCGGGACATCAACAGAATTTTCGAGGAGCGCGACGTGAAGCAGGGTGCGAAGCACAACTGTAGCGGTGCGCTATGAGCGCCGATGCGGCGGTCATAGACCGCCACTACAGTTCGCTTAATTCAATCGCACCACGAAAGGCTTGAAATCCTCCTTCCGCAGTTCGGAGGCGAGCTGGTTTGCGGTTTCGATATCAGGTCGGCCGATTCGAACCCGATAGAGCGTCTTTTTTTCCGGTACCGCCTGGATCATCACCCCGGAATACTTCTTCTCCAACCGCTGCTTCAAATCCTCCGCCGTCCGCTGGTTCTCAAAGGCTCCCACCTGAACCGCAAATACCGGCGGCTTTTCGATTTCTGCCAGCTTGAGGATTTTGAGTTTTACAGGCGCGAAACCCGGCCTCACCAAATCGATCTCGCGCGCGGCGCGAACGGAAAGGTCAATGACGCGACCGTCGATGAAGGGCCCGCGATCGTTGATGCGCACATCGACTTCGCGCCCGTTGGTCTTGTTCATCACTCGAACAAGAGTGTTGAAGGGAAGCGTACGATGCGCCGCCGTCAATCCCTCATACGTGTTGAAGATTTCACCGCTTGCTGTCTTTCGTCCGTGATACGGCTCGGCGTAATAGGAGGCGAGTCCTTCCAGGTCGGTTTGCGAGATCCGCCCCGGTTGGGGCGCCTGGACTTGGACTCCGCCCCGGTTGGGGCGCCTGGACTTGGACCTTCTTGTGTCCGCAGGCCGATAAAAAAAGAATCGTGCATATGAGTATGGGCAGCCGACGCACCTGCCTGTAATAACACACCGGCGAAGTCCCTACAATATTTTGCTTAGTAACTGCGCTCTCTGCTCAACGGATTGTGATTTTTAGCGATTTCGCCTGAATGTCGGTGCCGGTTAGTGTCGGCGTGTCTTTCCGGCTTCATATTAGACCACGACCAATGGCGTTGTCAGATCGGCCGATAATCGCCATTTGGTCCAGGCGTAATGTGAATGAGTTGACCCGGCTCCAGCACACTGACCCGGTGCCACTCGCCCTTCTGCACAATGCAAGCCTGCCCCGGCCCGAGTTCGATAGCCGCGGCTGGTTCCGATTCGCCCGTTACGCGCACCCTTCCTGAAATGACGTATAGGATTTCATCGCCGTCTGGATGAACCTCGCCCCGATGACGGGGAGGCGCGTCGGGGACCAGAGTCACGATTCCCACCGTCATGCCATCGATCCGTTCCGGAGGACCAGGCTTACGCGGCCTGATCGAAACAGAAAGATCTCGGTGGATATCGAACGAGCAGCCGGAAACATCTACAGGGGTGATCTTGGTCATAGGTGATCAGGAGCTTACACGATCCGCCATCTGAAAAATATCCGCGTTAGACACCCATCCGTGAGACTGCCATATGAACGACGTCGTAGGC
>QHXA01000142.1:3455-13624 GCA_003222755.1 Acidobacteriota bacterium | reverse complement strand
TTGTGTGGCTATTTCTCGCGCGACTGAACGATACGCTCCCGGCTCAACAGCCATAGCTCAGGAATGATGTCGCCCACCAAGACGCCGGCTTCGAAGATCCGAACTTCCTGAGCGCTTTCCGAGACGACGACAGCCACTGCACGAGTCACCCTCGAAATCGATGCAGCAGCGAGATGGCGGCTGCCGAGTCCCATCGGTAACTGAACATCCGAAACTTTCACGTCCAGATATCGGGCATCCGCGACGATTGCATTCCGATTGTAAATAGTGTCCCGATTCTGGGCCCTCTCGTCCTTCGCGGGCGACCTCAACAGCCAGTTCGATGATGGGATTGCATACGTCCGCGGAGCAGGAATGCAACGTCAAAGCAATTTTTTCGAACATGATTCAATTTTAAACGGGCTTCTGTACAATTTGAGAGCCGCCCATTTTCGATCCACTTGGAGGTGAATATGCCGGTCTACGAATTCAAATGTTTGGACTGCGGGAAAACATTTACCCTCCCACTTGCGGTGAAAGACTTCGAGAAAAATAACTACGAGTGTCCTTCGTGCAAAAAGAAGAACCTCGAAGAACAGTTCAGCAGCGTGAACGTCGTTACGTCGAAGAAAAGCTAAGCTGCTTCAATAGAACGCAAACGCTCCCAAGGTACGTGTATCTATGGTGATGAAGATCCTTGCTCAGGGAGTTGTTTTGTTTATCGTAGCGGTGTTGCTTATGTTCCTCCTCAGCCTCTGGAGGCACATGAGCTAAATAGTGGGCGGTCATAGACCGCCCCTACAATGCGAGATCCATCCGGCCGCTCAGAATTTTTGCAATTGCCGATATTACAGCGGCAGGTTCAAAGGGCTTCGCAAGATAGGCATTGAAACCGGCAGCTATGGCTCGTTCCTTATCCTCGGGCGACGCAAAACCGGTAACTGCGACGGCAGGTGTGAACCCCCTGTATTCGATGTTGTGTTCCCGAATCGCTTTGATGAGCGCGTAGCCATCCGAATTGCCTAAACGGATATCCGCAACAACAGCGTGGGGAGGACATCGGCGAAACGTTTCGATAGCGCCGTCGACGTTATGAGCTACGAGAACGGACGCTCCCGCTTGTTCGAGCGCCGTGCGCAACAGCTCGCACGTGTCGCTGTCGTCATCGATCACCATGATTGTGGTGTTCTTCAACAATTCACTCATTGATCTCGCCTTTAATAAAAGTATAGCGGTTCCTCTGCGTCTGCGGCGCCCTTGATTTGGTTCGAATCGTGCAGCTATGTGTTGATCATTCGCCAACCGTCCTATGGAAACGTATTTCGGTGCAGTCTGGCTGGTACGATTGCTGGTACAGCGTGCACTGGCGGCCATTTATCTGATCGGCTTCATCGTCGTGCTGAACCAGTTCAAGCCGTTGCTCGGCGAGCGGGGCTTTCTGCCGGTTCCAGCTTTTCTGAAACGTGTCCGCTTCTGGGGCGCGCCAAGCATTTTTTATTGGCACTACTCCGATCGAGTGCTGGACGCGGTGGCATGGTCTGGAATTTTGTTTTCCGGTGCGGCTCTCCTGGGTTTTTCAGAAGCTGGACCTTTCTGGATTTCAGCCGGTACGTGGCTCCTTCTGTGGGTGTTGTATCTGTCCATCGTCAATGTCGGGCAGACTTTCTATGCCTTCGGATGGGAATCGATGCTGCTGGAGGCGGGGTTCTTCGCCGCGTTTTTGGGGTCTGCTGGCAGCGCGCCATCGCTTATTCCCGTTTTAATCCTGCGATGGATGCTTTTCCGGACCGAACTTGGCGCGGGTCTGATCAAGCTGCGTCACGACCGATGCTGGCGTGAGTTGACCTGCCTCTTTTACCACTATCAGACACAACCTCTGCCGAATCCGCTGAGCTGGTATTTCCATCGCTTGCCACAAGTGATGCACCGGCTTGCCGTGCTTTTCAGTCATTTCGTTCAAGTCATCGTGCCATTTGGGCTGTTTGCTCCACAACCATTTGCGGCAATCGCCGGAAGCCTGATTATTTTCCACCAACTGTGGCTCATCATTAGTGGCAACTACTCCTGGCTAAACTGGCTCACAGTCGTGTTGGGAATGACTGCATTCAGTGACGCCACATTGTCGGCTGTAGTGCCGATTGCGGTGCCGCAAACAGTGACACGCTCAGCATTCCTGGATTCCTTGTTGTTTGTCATCGGCGGCGCAACGGTGCTGCTCAGCATCCAGCCGGTTCTGAATCTGTTTGCAAAGGATCAACTGATGAACTACAGCTACAACCGTTTCCACCTGGTGAACACCTACGGAGCGTTTGGAAGCGTTACAAAGAACCGGTATGAAATCGTGATTGAAGGTACTGATGAGCTGTTTATTTCGAGTCAGACCCGATGGCAGGAGTACGGGTTCAAAGGAAAACCTGGCGATCCTCGCCGAATGCCGCCACAGGTCGCGCCGTATCATTTGCGGCTGGATTGGCTGATGTGGTTCCTTCCGTTCTCGGTCGCGGTTACGCAACGTGGAATTCAAATGGCTGGATACGATATCTGGTTTTTGCGAATGATCGAGAAACTGCTCGAAGGTGATCGTGCAACACTGAAACTCCTAAAACAGAATCCATTCGACAACAGGCCGCCAACATTTGTTCGAGCGCTCTTTTATCTGTACCGATATACGAGCAGCCATGAAAAGAAAGAGACCGGCGCCTGGTGGACACGGCAGTTGGTGGATGTGTATCTGCCTCCGGTGTCTCTGGCTGAACTGCGGCAGGTGGCGTGACCGCAAGCCAAGAAACCGGCCCTCACTTCAATTTCGGTTTGTTTTTGGATGGAAAATGCTTCTCTGCAATTCTTTCCAGCGCGGCTCGGATCAGGTTGCGATTCGGCTCGAACAGCCCGTATGGAACTAGAGGAAGTGAGAACTCGTATCCTTTCGCCCGATTCTGAAGCATTCTGGCGTAATCCACGGCGTAATCGTGCGCAACGGTGTCGGAAATACCCTGGCAATAAAGAACGGCCTCACGATTGAATTCAAGCAAGGCATTGCTGATTTCTATATCGAATTTGCTGTCCAAACCGGACCTCCCGGATGCCCAACGGCTACCAAATCTCATGCGGCTTTTTCTAGCCCTCTCCACTCTGCATCATTCGCTTTTCGCTTCTTTTGCCGCAGGCGGCTGCTTTTGAAAGCGAGAAACGGCCGCGGTGCTGTAATCGGCCTGGTGCCGGCATTCTGCCAGCGAGCAGGTCAACACCAGTTTTCCAGCTCGCGCCGGCTGTCCAGTCCCTTCGCTGTGGTCCAGAGCAAACAAAATGGGCGTCCCGCATTTCTGACACCGCACTCCGAGATACCATTTCGTGTCCACTTTGGACCATTGGGAAATACGCATGAGCTACTTTCGAAAATGAAGAGGGTCACGGAAATTTTGCAGCTCGCGGTAGTAATACAACGCAGTTGGCCGACGTCCATTCTTGAAATAAAGACATCTGAGAAATTCCACTTCCTCCCGCGTGACGTCTCCGCTAAGCGAGCGATCATTTAGGAATTTCCGTAGCCCGGGCTCTTCCTTCACGCTTGCGGCTTGCTTCTCCACAAATTCAAATCTCTTCACATTGGCCGAAGCGATTCTCCGATTCAAGACGATCTCCAGGCCAAACGATGCGAGGTCTATGTCCCAGGAAACGATCATTGGATCCAGGAAACCGACACAGTTGTCCGGAGTGATGTTGAAGACATCCGCGTCTAGAAAATCAAGAACGGCGACGCGCATCTGCTTATAACTTCGACCGCTTTCTCGAGCCACGGCTCGCAGCCAGTTTTCGCGTCCCAGTTCCTCCCTCACGAACGCCTTAACTACATCGACGAGTTTCTGCGTGATCAGCCGTTCCATTTCGCCAAATGGTTCCTTCTCGAAGATGGCTCGAAGTTGTCGTTGCTTGCTGCGCCTGCATTTCTTGATAAGCAACTGCCGGACCTCCTTGAACAACGGAACTGCCGGATTTTCGATCTTCTTCTTGAGTTCCTGTTTTCGTTGGAGATCCGCTAAGCCGGCGAGTTTGCCGGGAGGCAGCTTCAGGACCCTTCCAAGCTTGTCATAGATGTCGGTCCGCTCCGGAGCGGGAGGCGGTTTTTTGCGGCTCAATAATTGTGAGATGTAGGATTCCGTAACCTCCGCCGCATTCGCGAGATCCCGTTGGTCTAATCCCAAGTCGGTCAACTTTTGCTCAATCAAGTGAGAAACATCCATCGTACTTAACTGCAATCAGTACATTACTATACGTCATGGCATTGAAATTTCATAACATATTTACCTGACGTGGTTAAGTATCGAATGCGGCGGACGTGTAGGCGCCGGCTTAAAAACCGGCGCCGGCAGCTTTAGTTACGCGGCTTGTCCGGGCTTTTGGCTCGTTTCCTCGCCTTGGATCTGAATTCGGCGGCGAGTCTTTGAGAGTTGTGGCGCATCCATTGTGACTTCAAGTACTCCATCCTTGAAGGTAGCGGTTGCGGTGTCGATCTTGACGCCTTCGGGGATGGGAATTTGGCGCCGGAAGTGTCCATAGCCTCGCTCAGATCTGTAGAGGCCTTCTTCGCGTTCCTCGTGTTCATACTTGCGCTCGCCCTCTAAAACGACAGCGTCGTCGGTGATATCAACTTTCACGTCGTCCTTCGATAGTCCGGGAAGATCAGCGCAAATGACGAGCTTTCCATTGCGCTCGTAGATGTCCACTTCGGGCGAGAAGCGCTCGGTAGACGTCCATGGGCTAAGGCGTTCCGAGCCAGGGAAGCCAAAGCCTTCAAACATTCGATCCATCTCATCTGCAAACCGGCGCATCATGCTAAACGGACTAAACGTCGGCCACGATTCCATTCTGGAGATCTGACCGCGTCGGCGCGGCTCAACAGCCTGATTCTCTTCTCGATTTTTCGAACGTTCACGTGCCATGGATTTTTGAACCTCCTAAAAGCGATTTTGATTCAGTGTATCGCCATGTGTCGGAGCGTCACTGCAGCACGTTCGGATCTCGCTGATGTTGGTTCGGTTTGACGCTGAAACGAACTATTGACAAACGCACACGAACGCGTTGTGGGGATCATCTGACAATATCGAGTATTGATCCATCGCATCGCAAGCGCGTAAACTACCTGCACCGTATCTAGAAAAGGAGAATTGAGCATGTGCGATTACTCGCTTCATGGAATTAAGAATCGCCTTGCTGAGGAAGGCGAGACCTTAGTGGTCCATCGATTCTTTACCGGCTCGAAAGGGCTCACGTCACTCGAGTATCTTCAACCACCCGAAAAACCAAAAGGCTTCATCGCGACGTTGAAGAAAATGTTCGCCGCTCCACCCAACGAATGCGCGGTGTGCATTCCAGACGGCGCGAAACTCGTACTTCACGGAATTTCACGTGCCCTTCAGGAAGTTCATGAGTTTTGCGCAACGGAGGCGGTCACTTTCCGTCAGCTATCGGCGGATGGGGCAACTTATCGGGACGCCGTAGAATTCAGAAACGGAGTGAAAGTGCGCCTGCAGGATTTGGAAGAAGGTGAAATACTGCAGGTCGTGACGGTGTCTTCACAAGAGGTCGAAGTCGCAGAGCTAGATTTGCCGGATCGATCGCGCTAGGAATTTCCGATTCAGAGGGCGTTCCGCTCCAGACGCCGACGAACCGCTGGATCAGGAAGGTTTCGTACGCCTATACGCCTTTTATACCCGGCCTTCTGTAGGGGGATCTATGACCGCCCATCGCACCGCTAAGCGGTGCTGGGAAATGAGCCAGGGGTACGCGTTCTTTGCGTACCCCTGGAATACGTCGACAACTCTGGAGTCCGCACCCTGAAAGGATGTCGCGGACTCCTCGCGAATTCACCCGATATCTTAATCTGCGATATCGCAATGCCCGAAGAAAACGGCTATGTTCTGCTGGAGAAATTACGAGAATTCGAGCGGCAAACGCAAAGACATGCCGTATCTGCCATTGCACTGACGGCATATGCCCGCGAGGAGGACCAGAAACGCGCATTCGAAGCCGGATTTGAAATGCATCTCTCCAAACCTGTTGAACCGGAAAAGTTGATCTCTGCCATCATCGGAGTCGCGACGGAATATCTCGGAAAAGCGGGCTAGCCCAAGGCTAGCCCGCCAATCAACGCGATATGCCGCGTCATTCGTCCTTGAGCAACGTTTTCAACTGTTGCCGGAGTTCCGGTGAATCCTGATGACCATGCTCCTGCACGGCATGCCGGACTGCAACAGTCAAAACTTCTTGCTCTGTTCCAGAAATCGCCAGCGAGCAATTCTTTTCGCTCGGAAACAGACGGCAATCTATCACTTTTCTTTTCTCTTGAATCCGTTGCGACATCGTTCCCTCCTTATGTAAGCAGCCGTGATTATCTCCTAAATGGACAAATCCCCACTCAATTATGTGCTCTTGTCTACCGTTGTTCCGGCAGCAGGACTGAACGATTGATCCAAAGAATATTGTCCCAGCTCAAAAGTTTTTCGGTTCCGTCGAACAGCTTGGCATAACTGCCACCGCCGGCTTTGAACGAAAATTCCTTCACGCGATCCGGAGGGTTCGTGGTCACGTTCCGTAAGATATCGAGGACCTGCTCTTGCCTTGAGATCTGGAAGAAGGCTGGATTTTTGGCAGAGTAGAACTTGACCTCCGCCGGGTTGCCCTTGTTTGCCACGCCGCGTTCGTACTTGATGTGCATCTCTAAACGTTCACCTGTTGCTGCAGCAAATACCCAGTCCTGGGAATCCATGATCGGGCCGGTGCCGCTCGAGGTCGAACGTTGCATGCTATGAGTGGCCGCCAGGACGTAATTGCCAAACGGTCCCGGTGCATCTGCGGGATCTTCGGTGAGACCGCCAATCACGAGCTGAACGTTAGCGCCACTGGCGTCCTTCACGGGTGCCACAAGGTACACGAGACGATTCGATCCCTTCCCAACCGGCTTGCCATCGGGCCCGGTGATAGTGACACGGTCGATGAACACAGCCCGCAGATTCGCGTCTTTTGCTGCGCCCTGCGCGGCGACGTTGAGCGTCCATCCGGATGGCAGGAAACCCATGATTGCCGCGTCGGGAACGTGAAGATCCAATTGAAAACGACTCTCGGAACTGTATTCAATCAGGGTCTCGGCGTTCGCGTCAGGAACAATTCCGGCCAAAACAGTAACAGCAATGAAAATCCAAGAAGCTCCGACAGTATTTTTTCTTAGCATAGGTCAACTCCTCATGTTCCAACGATCTCTTCACTGGCGTTGGAGACATGACCATTTAGTTCCCGTGAGGATACCAAACGCGGTGTCACGTCACCAGATTTCGATGAGCTGCCCGCGCCGCCACCGCGATCACGATCATCAATGGCGAAGATGTACGGGAAATAAAGGGAGTGGACCAGATTAGCTGCGGTTTATACTCCGCTGAACTCGCTTATCGCTGGCCGTGGTGATCATCGTTCAGAAGTTTCGGGCCATCCGTCTCGACACACTTCGGCGATTCCTCCAACAGCTCGGTCGATGGCTTGATGAGGCGCGGCGGCATGGTCCAGGGCGCGGTCAACACGATTGGATCTTCCACGGTAGCCTGCCACACGAGGTTGTCGCCTTCCTTCCAGAGCCGCTCGATGACGCGCATGTCCGGACTGTGGAAATAGCCGTCCTCGCCGAACCAGGTATCGTCTACGAAGTTCCTGGCGTCCACCACGAATACGTCGCCCTCCCACTTTCCGACAGAGTCGCCGTAGTGCGACGGGTTCGCATTAGCTCGATGCGGACGGCCGTCGGTCGGGATGATGCGGTATGGATCTCCGGAAATGTCTTCATAAAAGAGGATCGTTTCGCTGGGCAACTGCACGATTTTGCGCGGAGGACCGATGCGCGGCACGCCGGGTTTGCCGCAGTAGAATACCGGGTCTAGTTTGCTTTCGTGATCGGACATCTGCTTGACTTTAGCCTGGTAGTCCGGTTTGTACGAAGGTTTCGGTGTGGAGGGCCGCGCCCCACGAATGGAAGTCGCGTCTCCGTGCCGCCCGCTCTGGTCAACGGTCCGAATCGTTACGGTCCCATTGACTTCCTTTTTCAACGCTGATGGCGCGCGGTCGATTGCATAGGTCCAAATACCGCTCAGGTCCGGATGAGTCTGAACAGCACGCTTTCCCGAAGCACTGCCTGTCTGCTGCGCCAGCGCTATCGCTGGAACCAGAATCGCGCAACCCAATACGCCAAAGAGTACTTTCCGCATATGCTCACTCCCGCTACTTAGGATCGACCGTGTTCACCAGTTCCAACGACGTCCCATCCGGCAATTTGATTTTTTGCATATACCCATAGAACGTGCCGTCCTTCGCGCGCACACCTTCCACAGTGACTGTCTGTCCCATGGCTTTGGCGAAATCGGCCCGGGCCAGACCGACGCTGCGATACCACGACGGAGGATTACTTTCAAACGTCCAGTGATCGATCTTCCCGCCGTCACCTTTGGCTTCCATCGCGATGACGATGTGCGGGTTGATCCAATCGATTTTCGTCAGGGTGCCGGTCACGGAGATCCGCTTTGCCATATCGAAAATCGCCGAAGGCGAGTGGTGCGCCCACACGGCTACGGCAGACAGCAACAAGACCGCACCGGCAGCTACGGTAATCGTTCCTCTCAAAGCTGTCAAAGCTCTCAAGCGGGGCCTCCTTGTTCGGGATGCGGTGCAGTATAGCACGGAGACTAAGCTCTCAAGCGAGGCCTCCTTGTTCGGGATGCGGGCAGTATAGCACGGAGACTGAGGCACCGCCGCTTAATTGAGAATGATTTTCATTTCCATATTGACGACGCCGTAGCGGCTGTATTAGTTTCACGCAATCAGGTCTGTCGTCGTTCGTGTGGAAAGCCATAGAAGGAGCAGTCGTGGGTTTGTGTATACGTGCCGTTCTTCTATTACTCCTCATCGCCACATTCTGTGTACCCGCTTTGCCGCAGTCAGCCCAGGGTGCACAGCCCCGATCGGAACAGTCCCTGCACATTGGAGGGTACGGATCCTTTCGATTTGAAGTGAATGACCTGCCCGGCTCAGCGAAGGGTTTCACATTTCGCCGCTTTGTTCTCACCGCTGACGCGAAGCTAAGCGACAGATTGCGTGTCTATAGCGAGACGGAACTCGAGCGGTTACTGGAGATCGAAGTCGAAAAGGACGCGAGCCGCGAATCTGGCGGCGTGCGATTCGGTCAAGAAGTCGAGGGCAATAATCACGCGGAGATTGGCGTGGAACAGCTCTGGTTACAATACAACCTCGGCGGAAACCAGGCAATCCGCGCCGGAATCATCCTGCCGCCTCTCGGCCGGTTCAATATCAACCACGACGACGATTACTACGACGTGCCGCGGCGCACGCTCGTGGACCGTGACGCTCCCGTCATTCCGGTGAAAGCCGCGTGGCGTGAAGCCGGCGCCGGTTTGGTGGGTTCGTTCAACCTCGGCGCCCAGGCGAAACTGAACTATCAGGCGTATGTGATGAGCGGCTCCACGATGAATTTCAATTTGGAACATGTTGCGCAAACGCGTGTGCCGAGGCGCAGCAAACAAGAAACGGAAGTTGAAGTGAGCTTGCAATCGGGCGCCGTGGATGGCACACAAAACGCAAATGCATTCAGCTGGCGCGCGGCCATCAGCCCGAGACTGGCAGGCGAGATTGCCGTATCGGGGTATCACGGAAAGTACACGCCGCAGTTCATGACGATCTCCGAGCCCATCAACGCGTGGGGACTCGACGGCAAGTGGCGTTTGGGCGGATTCGAAATCGAAGGTGAAGGAATCTACAGCACGTTCGGGAATACGCGAGATGTGGCGCGCAGTTTCGCTCAAACCGTTGCAAACTCCACCGTCGAGACCAGTAGCGCGGAAGCTGCCCAGTTGGAAAGCGAGATTGAGTTGGAACTCACCGGCCTTGCGCGCCGGCGCTATGGGATGTGGACCGACTTCAAATATCACTGGCGTCCGGCATTGCTCAAGAACAGTTTTCTTGGAAGAGGTTTCGATGATCCGCAGATCATCCCGATCGTTCGTTACGACCGCGTATGGATCCGGCAGCAGATTGATGAACTCGCGTTCCGCGGCGGCGTTGTGACCACGATGGATGTCGCGAATCGCGAACAGCATCGCATCACGGCGGGCATCAACTTCCGGCCGATTCAAAAT
>QHXA01000142.1:516-3364 GCA_003222755.1 Acidobacteriota bacterium | reverse complement strand
ATTTAGTTTCTAAACGATATGCGATACGGCGTCCTCGCGTTTGTCCTTCCCACGGGAGTCCTCGCGTGCGCACACACGTGTGATGCGCAGGTCTTTCTCACTGAAGAGCAGGCGGTTCGCAGTCTTTTCGGCAATGCTCATATCGCTCGTCAAGAAACGCCTGTCACGGAGGAAGATCGTCAGGCGTTGATGAAGGCTGCCGGCCTGCGGTTCCCCGAGTCATCTTTTACGTTCCTTGTTGCCGAGCAGGACCAGAGACCACTCGGATATGCCCTCGTACTAAATGAAATCGGAAAGAGCGAACCGATCACATTCATGGTGGCAGTGAGTCCGGAGCATCGTGTCATCGACATTCTGGTGATGGTCTTTCGCGAGAACCGGGGTAGCGAAGTTCGCGAAACACGATTTCTCCGTCAGTTCAAAGGTAAGCGGCCAGGCGATGCGCTTGCGGTCAACGGCGATATCGTGAATTACAGCGGGGCGACGCTATCTTCGAAAGCCATTGCGCACGGTGTGAAGCGAGCGCTTGCGCTGGTGAAACACTTTTACCCTATGACGAAAACGTCGCAGGCGGTGCAGCCTGCTTTCATGTTGCCCGCATCACCAGTACTTGCCGCGCCCGGCGTATATCGTCAGGTGCGATACCTGATGGGAACGCTCTGCGAGGTCCGCGTCGACTGCCGCTCGAGCGCGCATGCGACCGTAGCGATGTCTGCGTCTTTCTCTGAAATTCGAAGACTGGAGAAGATTTTCAGCGCATACGATCCGTCAAGCGAACTCTCGTATGTGAATCGCGAAGCGTTTAACGCACCGGTGCCGGTCTCGGATGACTTTTGGGCGCTCACGCGATCTGCAATTCGGTATGCGCGAGCCACAGATGGTGCAGTTGACGTTACCGTCGGTCCGTTGGTGCGTGGGCGGGAAGCTGCGTTGCAGTCCATTGGCAGCGGCAAGATCTCCATGGATCCGGCTGCACGCACGGTGCGATTCACCACCGCCGGCATGGAAATGGATTTCGGAGGATTAGCGAAGGGCTATGCGGCGGCTCGCGCGACGAAAATACTTGGCCGGTGGGAGATTCCTTCGGGATTGGTGAATCTTGGCGGAAGTTCGATCGTGACCACCCCAGGCGGGCGTAACTGGCTAGTCGGTGTCGCGGATCCCTCTTCGCCACAGCAGTACGCCGCGATTGTCGTGGCACAGCCCGGAACAGCGGTCTCGTGTTCCGGAGTCTATGAACGTTGCCACATTTTCGATCCGCGCACCGGGCTCCCGCTCGATGGGCTTCGTAGCGCCGTCGCGATCACGAAGTCGGCTGTTCTTGGAGAAGTGCTGTCGAAGCAGTTGTTGTTGCAAAGCACGTATCAGCAAAGCGCACACGAGTATCTGCGTCTATTCGGCTCGCTGGAACACCCGACGGTCCTGGAATCGAATTTCTGCGAAACAGCCATATTCACGCGTCATCAAGAGGTAGAGAGCTGACATGCTTGCTACGAATGGAAATAAAACCTGGCTCAGGCGGCTGCACGCCATCATCGGAATTGTATCCAGTGTAAATCTGATGGTTCTGCTCTCGAGTGGTCTCTTAATGCAGCATCGGGAGACGCTTGGGCTGGAGGACCGTATCGTCAGCCGGATTTTTCTGCCCAAGTCCTATCGAGTCGATGACGGTGCGGAGGGGGTGCGCGCAGATATTGTGGTTACGGATGTGCATTCGGGCCGGCTGTTCGGCCCGCTCGGTCTGGTGATTCTCGACGTCATCACGATGTTTTGGGCCATCCTGCTACTGAGCGGCGTGTTTATCTTCACTTCAAAACAACTCCGCTTACGCGCGAAATCAGGAGCCGAACCGATTCGTAGCCGCGTAGCGGTTTTGCGCACGCCGGAGGCGTGTCAGGAAATTAGCCGGGGGTTAAGCGAGCGGGAGCGAGCGCAACGCCCGGTTGTCTGAAACCAAGAACAGCCGCACCCTGAAAGGGTGTCGCGGACTCCTCGCAACCCTGCCGGGGTGCGGATTTCGTCGAGTTTGCTATCCGGGGGTACGCGCACAAAAAACGTGCGCGACCCCCGGCTAATTTCCTGACACGCCTCCGGCGTGCGCAAAATGGACAAACTTGAAGCACCCTGAAAGAGTGCGAGGACGCCTCGACACCCTCCCAAGGAACTACTTTCGGGGAGGGCTAATCCTTTTCCACACCGGCCTGAGCGAACACCGAAACTCCCCACATGTAAGGTCGACCGAAATGGCACGTGCACCCAAAGCGAGAGCCTTGAAAACGCGCAGGATCTGAAATGACAAAATCCTCTGGCTGCTGGAATACCGCTCTAGAGATGGGCGGCATTCCAGCAAACAGAGGACTCGAGGCAACGAAACGCAGAAACGCGCGACGCGAGCAACTCACTTCGTGATGTTCAACGTCAACGTGTCCAGTGTCGGCCCAGATGTTCCTCGAGGCAGCAGGCTTGGCCCGGACCTCTGGAACAGCGACCTCGGGTTTTTCAGATTGGGATCGATGAGAAAGCCCATGAAACAGTTCTGCATCTCGTCCCAGTTTTGCTCGCCCCAGACGATCAGCTTGCTCGGATCCGGGTTGTACTTATTGTTCGCAGAATTATCGTAATGGGCGATTCCGACGATACGAGTTCCTTTGGGTATCGGCAAAGGCTTCGCTAAATCAAAACCGAGCTGCCAATTGAAATCCCACTTGGCTTTGAAGATGGTTTCTATTTTTCCATCGGGATGGATAAGCCGGACTTCATAATCTTTGCCGCGCAGGTGCATGTGCGGCTGCACATACACGAGTTGCGTATCAGCTGTGGCCGTCATTTCGGAAACGATTTCCGCATT
>QHXA01000142.1:0-444 GCA_003222755.1 Acidobacteriota bacterium | reverse complement strand
ATCGGTCCGTAGTGGCCTTCCCAGTGGCAGTGTAGTGCATGCTGAACACGATATCGGAACCCTTCGGAACAAACTTCGCCGATTCGAACAAGCTGAAGTCCTGCCCGCCCAGCCCTGGATTAAACTTGCCGAGCAAATCGCTGCCTTCACCTTGCCGGCCGACTTCGGGATCCCCACTTTCGTAGGCGACTCCAGGAACTGCATCTTTCATCCATGGCGAACCCGGCGGCCGGACGATGGCTCTCATATGGTGGACCGCCCCCGCGTTCCCAGGGCGCAGATCTGCGGCCTTGACCCAGAGATCTTCCGGGAAATTCACTTTGACGAGGATGCTCTTGTAGTTAATGGTGCCAGTTGCGGGAAGCGGAACATCCTTCGGCATCTCAATAACCATGTCCGGTTGCAGGCTCCATCCGTTGACCCACTGGAGGGGTGCCGGCGCAT
>QHXA01000141.1 GCA_003222755.1 Acidobacteriota bacterium | reverse complement strand
ACGACTCGCTCGCTCTGAAGCAGAATTTTCTTTCCATGTATGCGACAGACAGTTGGAAAGCCAAACCGAGATTGACCGTAAATTATGGCCTTCGCTGGGAGCCCTACCTTCCCCAGGCCATGAAGGTGGGGGCTGTCCTGAACTTCGATGAAAATCGGTTTCACAACGGAATCAAGAGTACCGTTTACAAGAACGCCCCCGCGGGATGGTATTACCCGGGGGATCCGAGCGCTCCGACCGGTAATTTAGTGGCCAACAAGAGATGGGCACAGCTCGCTCCCCGATTGGGCTTTGCATGGGATGTAAACGGAGATGGCAAGACCTCGATACGGGCGTCGTACGGGTACAGCTACAACTTCGTCAATGCGCAATGGCGCGAGGACACGGTCGGATCGGCGCCTTGGGGAAACCGGACGAGCCTGCAGAGCGTGTCGTTGGAAGATCCATGGCGCGATTTTCCCGGTGGCATTCCATTCCCGCTGATCAAGGGGACCGATGCGCGGTTCTCTGCATATTCGAATATGCAGAGCACATCTTTCAATGTGAAGACTCCGGCAACGTCATCGTGGAATCTCAGCCTCCAAAGACAAATTGGATCCGATTGGCTTTTGTCGGCGACCTATATCGGAACCGAGACGACGCATCTATGGAGCCAGAGGCAAATCAATCCGGCGGTTTATATTCCCGGCAGTTCGACAACCGCCAACACAAACCAGCGCCGTCGCTTCAATCTCGAACGTCCGGCAGATGGGCAGTTGATGGCGTTTGTATCCGATACGGATTATGGGGCGACGCAGAGTTATAACGGCATGCTCCTTTCCGTCCAGCGCCAGGCCGGTCGCGGCGTCACTTTCAATGCGAATTACACATGGTCTCATTGCATTGGAGATTATGCGGACGTGAACTCGCAAGGACCTGCTGCCGACGAGACTTATAGTGATCCCAACAATCGGCGCGGGGACCGCGGCGATTGCCTGGGAGAGCGCCGACAAAGTTTCAATTTCACGGGCCTGGCCGACAGCCCGAAATTTTCTAATCCTGTGCTACGCACAATCGTCTCCGGTTGGAGATTGTCGGGAATCTACACGCTGGCATCGGGTATTCCGTTCACCGTCATCACTGGAAGCGACCGGTCGTTGACTGCAGTAGGACTGGGTTCCGCAAATAATCAGCGAGTCAAACAGGTGCTGCCCAATATATACGGCGACAGATCGGGCCGTCCTCTGACGAATTACCTGAATTCGGCCGCGTTCGAATTGCCTGTATTGGGCACCGTCGGAAATATTGGGCGAAACAGCGTTCGAGGTCCGAAAACGTGGTCATTCGATATGGCGCTGTCGAGGTCTCTACCGATACGGGAAAGACAGCGAGTGGAATTGCGGATTGAAGCATTCAATGTGACGAATAGTTTCCGGCCGGGGAACATTGCGACGCAGGGCACGTCAGGCTCGGGAGCATTCTTGTCGCTTGCGAGTAGTAACACGTTCGGCCAGATTCGAAATGCGCTCAGTCCCAGAATCCTTCAGTTCGCTCTGAAATACGTCTTTTGAGTGCGTGGGGGAACCGGCCGGCCGTAAAGAGGCCGCGAAGCGGTGTACCGCAGCGATCCGGACGGTGGGCCCGACGCTAAATAAAAGGGGGTACCAAATGAACATCAAAGTCGTTGTTGGCCTTTCCGTAATCGCAGGGTTGACGCTTTCGATGGCGCTATCGGCTCACCACGGCACGAATATCTCGTACGATCATTCAAGAACGGTCGAGCTTAAAGGAACTGTCACCGAGTTCCGATACTCCAATCCTCACTGCCAGGTTTACTTCGATGTCAAAGCTGAAAACGGAGAAATTCAACACTGGGCCGGCGAACTTACCAGTCCGTACAATCTGGCGCAGGGTGGCTGGACGCGGAAACGTTCAGAAAAAGAGTTGCAGCCTGGAGCCGAAGTCACCATCACGGTGTGGCCTTCCAAAGCCGGTACCACCACTGGCGTCGTGACAAAGATGCTCAACGCGAAGGGTGAACAGATATTGTTGGGGAGGGCCGAATAGTGAGAACTCGTTTCGTGACAATTTTCATCCTGACAATGATGACAGTCGTGGGTATTTCATCGGCCGCCTTGGGTCAAACCGGACAGGTGGCACGTCGCGCAAAACCCAAATCCAATTTGCCATTCGATCCGCACGACCTCTCCGGAGTCTGGAGCCGAACGGGCGGCGATCGCGGCATGAGTAGTCGTCCGGGAGTGAACGTTCCTCCGATGACGCCGGCTGGCCAGAAGCTGTTTGATGCAAGCAAGCCTGGATATGGACCGCGAGCCGTGCCTCCGGCAACAGGGAACGACATTGTTGGAGAATGCAATCCACAAGGTATTCCTCGACTGCTGTTTTTCCCAAGGCCGGTCGAGTTTATTCAGCTTCCGAATCGATTGATTCAATTCTTCCAGTGGCACCGTGTTCTGCGGGAAATTTGGACCGATGGACGCAAAGTGCCGACCGATCCCGATACCTTACGATGGTACGGATATTCCGCGGGCAAATGGGAAGGTGATGAATTCGTCGTCGATTCGTTTGGGTTCGACGCCAGGACATGGCTGGATCAATATGGTTACCCACACAGCGAGCAGATGAAGCTGCAGGAACGCTATCGTCGTATCGATCACGACACTATCGAAATGACGATCATCGTAGACGATCCAAAGACGTACACGAAGTCCTGGGTCTCCGAAAAGAAAACCTGGTCTCTGCTGTCGCCGGAAGAATATTCACTCGACGGCTGGAACGGACTTGCCGAGGAAGTTTGCGCACCCATCGATGAAGTCGACAACTTCGATAAACGAGTGCGCGATCCCGCGGGCGGCGTTGTTCACAAGTAAGTGTGTCGCGATCAGGGGTAGTATCCGAAGGGCCTTTTCTCGCCTGGTTTCCATCCCGGCTGCGTCGGAATGAAATTGTCGCGATTCGGCATTTTCACCATCGGGAGACACTTGGCGTCGAGGACGTCGGTTTCCTTAATGATGTCGTTTCGATAAAGCACGTAGGCGGTCGCAGCGTAAACTTCGTCCGCGGTGAGCGAACCCGGTTTCGATTGCGGCATCGCGCGGTTGATGAAATCCCAAACGGTCGTGGCATACGGCACGAGGCTGAAAGCGATTTTGACAGGCTTTGCATTCCCGAGCGGCACGATACCGCGAGTCACACCGCCGCCGTTGCCGTTCGCCCCATGACACGCTGCGCACTTCTGCGCAAAAATGGCTGCGCCCTCTTTGGCGGTTCCACTTCCGGGAGGCAGTTCTTTTCCGTCAGGGCTGATCGCGATGTCTCTGGCCTTGATCTCCTCTTCGCCTGGAGCGCTGCCCAGTTGGTAGGTGCGTCCCTGCGCCGACGCCGCGACACAAGCCGCGACGGTAATCAATGCGGCGAGAACACTACAGGAATAGCGCATTTTGGACGCTCCCGTCGCCGCTTACTTTCCAAGGTTGAATGCCATTGAAGTGATCGGCCTGGTAAAAATAATCCGGGGAAACACCCAGGTTCTTCGCTGCCTCGGCTAATGTCGGTTGCACCTCGGCGCGTTCATCCGTGCAGCGGGACTGCAGCACTGCCTCTTCGCCATTCCACGTCCACGGAAAGCGGAAGCGAGTGTGCGCGTAGCGATGCACCGGCTGTTGAAGCTCCGCTACCTTATAGGATCGGCCGCCGTCGACAGACACCTCGACTTTGGTCACCGCTCCGCCGCCGGTCCATGCCAGTCCGGTGATCTCGTAAAATCCACGGCCGGGCAGTCGCTGGCCGCCGGAGGGTCGCGTAATGACGGAGTTGGGTCCGAGTTCGAATCGATACCATAAACCTTTCCCGTTGGGTATCGTGTCGGCGTTGTTGCCGCTTTCGTGCCATGCCATGTAAGGCTGATCGACAACCTTGATCCGGCTTAACCATTTCACAGACCGAATAGCTTCCCAGCCTGGAACGACCAGCCGCAGCGGATAACCCTGTTGGGGACGCACCGGTTCGCCATTTTGTGCGTAGGCCACCAGAATATCGTCCATCGCTTTTGCCAGCGGAATGCTCATGGTGTACTTGTTGGCATCGGACCCTTCAGCCACGATCCAGCTCGCCTCCTTTTGGACGCCGCATTCGTTGAGCAAGACCGAGAGCAATACGCCCGTCCATTCACTGCAGCTCGTTCGTCCATGGACGAACTGGACGGATTCGCCATTCGCGCCACGCAGAGGCCGGTTGTTGGCATTGCATTCTAGAAAATAGATCCGCGATACGGACGGCAGACGCTTCAGCTCATCCATCGTATAAGTCAGAGGACGATCCACCATGCCATGGATCAGAAGACGATGCTCTTTCGGATCGATATCCGGCCAGCCCTTAACGTGGTCCATCAGAAAGTGGAGTCCGGAGGGGGTAATGATTCCATCCAGATCCTGAAGCGGCGTCGTCAACGCGGTATCTGTGACCGCGGTAGCCTGGCCAAGAGTCTTTCGTATTGTGTTGTCGAACGGGGAAGGCTGCCCGTACGCGAGGTCATCTTTGAGAAGCTTTTCGCGTGTGGGTGTCTGCCCGCGCAATGACCGGACAGCTCCCATCATAAAGCTGACCAAAGCGCCGCGCTTGAGGAACCACCTGCGATCGGAATGCGAGTGGGAACCCATAGATTCTCCTCCTGTGATGGATGGGGTCGTTATAGCACAATTGCGTAGTGGGTCATTTTTAAATATTTGCTGGTCTCTAACTGTAGCTGCGGTCATAGAAGCTGTGAATAAATTCGAATCAGGCGTTATTCCCCTCCTTGCATCACCGCAAGGAGGGGAGGCTGCGTCATCAAAAAATTTCGCGAAGCCACCGAAGCCGACGCAGCCGGGGTGGTTTTCCTTTTGTTCTCACGGGACACCACCCCGGCCTCGCGGTTATGCGAGGAGGGGAATATCGCTTGATCCAATTTGTTCACACCTTTATAGACCGCCTCTACAGTTCAAACACAGTTGTTTCGGTTGCGTCAGCGAGTACGCACTCTTAGAATCGTCGAATGCGCGACACCATTTTGAGATCGATCACGCTAACAGTGGTTCTGTTCTTGAACGCCGGGGGCGCGACCGCTCAGAGTTTTCATCTTTTGGAAACGTCGATTGAGGATATTCACGCCGCGTTCGCATCGAAGCGGCTCACGTGCCGCGAACTCGTCAACCTCTATATCAAGCGCATCGAGGCCTATGACAAAGAAGGACCGCGGCTGAATGCCGTGCAAACCATCAACTCACATGCGCTCCAGGAGGCCCAGCGGTTGGATGCGGCCTATGCTTCATCGGGGCCGGTCGGTCCGCTGCATTGCATTCCTGTGCTTCTGAAGGATCAGGTCGAAACGAGCGACATGCCGACAACGTATGGATCGGTGATCTTCAAAGACTTCGTTCCGCAGCGAGACGCTACGATCACAACGAAGATGAAGAAAGCGGGAGCCATCATTGTGGGCAAAACAACAATGGGCGAGTTTGCTGCGGGATATCTTGGTTCCGCTTTTGGTACCGTCCGAAATCCCTATGATCCCGGGCGGAGTCCTTCTGGTTCTTCAAGCGGAACTGGAGCCGGCATCGCGTCCAATTTCGCGGCGGTTGGCATCGGAGAAGATACGGGCGGGTCGGTGCGCGGTCCGGCGGCCTTCAACAGCCTGGTGGGTTTGCGACCGACTGTACCGTTGGTCAGCCGTTTCGGGATGATGCCGGCAACGCCGAGCCAGGACACTTTGGGGCCGATCGCACGCAGTGTAAAAGACGCAGCCCTTCTGCTCGATGTGATTGCCGGCTACGACCCGAATGATCTGGTGACGGCCTACGCCGTTGGACAAGTCCCGCCTACTTACACAGCTTTTCTCAATAAGGATGGCTTGCGAGGCGCGCGGCTTGGCGTCATTCGCGAACCGCTTGATGCGAAGACCGACCCTACCTCTGATGATTACAAGAAGGTGAAGGCCGTGATCGACAAAGCCATTGCCGATCTCAAGAGACTCGGAGCCGAAGTAGTTGATCCGGTCGTGATCCCCGATCTGAAAGATCGGGTGAAGAAGGGGTTTGATGACAACCTCTTCGAGACCGAGGCAGCCATCGACGGTTATCTCGCGAAACATCCCAACGCTCCGGCGAAGACGCTGCGCGAAATCCTGCTCACTGGAAAGCTCGTGCCGTCGCGATCCAGCCGCCTCATGACCAATGTCGGAAGGACGACGGATGAACCGGGATACCTGAAGGTTCTGTTATCGCGAGAAGAAACTCGGCAAATCATACTGCAGCGGATGGCCGACAATCGCCTGGACGCGCTGATGTATGCCACGTACGATCACCCGCCAGCCGTGATTCGCGCGGACGCTCTGACCAATCCATCGTTCACCGAGTTGGCGGACCCTGGAAATAACCGGCGTCTCGCTCCGATCCTGGGTTTTCCCGCAATGAGCGTTCCTGCAGGCTTCACCGCCGACGGACTACCCGTTGGCATCGAGTTTATGGGAAGACCATTCGCGGAACCGACGCTCTTCAAGGTCGGCTATGCCTACGAGCAAGGCACGCACCACCGAAAGCCACCCTCGACGACTCCACAGTTGGGAGGCGAACCGTAGACGATATTCACAACTAGTCAGTATGTAGGTTCCAGGTTCTGTCGCAGCGTTTCGGCGTCGAGTTCTTTTTCGGAACGCGCGATAACCAATGTCGCGACGCCATTGCCGATCACATTAACGGCAGCGCGAAACATGCTCATGAAGCGGTCGATTCCGAGGATCAGGGCCATGCCGGCGACAGGAATCGACGGCACGACCATCAGCGTTCCGACCAGCGCGATGAACGATGCGCCCTGCACGCCGCTTGCTCCCTTCGACGTCAATGTCGCGACGGCAAAGATGCTCAATTGTTGCGTGAGTGTCAGTTGCGTGTTCGTCGCCTGAGCAAAGAACAGGGCGGCGATCGCCATATACAGGCAACTGCCGTCCGTATTGAATGTGTAGCCGGTCGGCATCACCAGTCCCACAAGCGCCTTCGAGCAACCGAGTTTTTCCAGCTTCGCCATGAGCATCGGAAGTACGGGCTCGGACGAGCTGAGCGACAAGACAAGAACGATTTCCTCTTTGATGTACTTGAGGAATTTGATGATGCTGAATCCCGCGATCCAGGCAATCACGCCCAGCACGACAAGCACGAAGACAGTGCATGTTGCCCAGAACGTCAGGATTAATTTCGCTAACGGTCCCAGCGAGCTCAGGCCATAGCGTCCGACAGTGAACGCCATTGCACCGAACGCGCCGATCGGAGCAAAGCGCATCAAGATGTTGACGACACCGAAAACCGCTTGCGTCAGTGCCTCGATTACGTCCACCAGCGGCTTGCAATGTGCGCCCATACTCGATAAGGCAAAGCCGAACAGCAATGAAACGAGCACAACACTCAAAATGCTTCCTCGCGCAAAGGCGTCCACGACCGTGCTCGGAATCATCTGAAGCAGAAAATCCGTAACGCTTTGCGCCTTGGCCTGCCCGGCATACGTGGACACCGCGGCAGCATCAAGCGTGGCAGGATTCGCGTTGAAGCCGGCACCGGTTGGAATCAGATTTCCAACGGCGATGCCGAAGATCAGCGCGACGGTCGTGACGACTTCGAAATACAGCAGGGCCTTTCCGCCGACGCGCCCCACCTTTCGCAAGTTGCCCATGCCGGCGATACCAGTGACGACCGTGCAGAAGATCACCAGCGTAATGATCATCGATATGAGCCGGATGAACGCGTCGCCCAGGGGCCGCATGGCTACAGCTGTATTGGGCCGGACATAACCGAGCAGAATCGCGATCGCCACGGCGATCAGAACCTGGACCCACAGGTTTCGATAGAAAGCCTTCTTTGGCGGTTTTTCGCTTTTCGGAGTCTGTTCGAGAGTTGCTGGCATTATCGTGCCTCAGCGGCGTCATAGACGATTTTGCCGCCAACAATGGTCATTGTCGGTTTGATGTCTTTGATCTGATCTGCAGGAATCGCCAAGTAATCACGATCGAGCACCACCAGGTCCGCGAGTTTGCCTGGCTGGATCGAGCCCAGACTGTTCTCCTGGAAATGGAAGTACGCGTTCTTCCGCGTATGCGCGATCAACGCATCTTCGCGGCTGATGGTTTGTCGAAGGACCTTGGTGCCGCCAACCATCTTGCCGGTCACGGCCCAGTAGAGCGTCGTGAACGGCCGAAACTGATTCACGACACTGGTATCGGTTCCGAATCCCCAGGTGATGCCGCTGTCCTGAACCATCTTGAGCGGCGGCATGCTGTTGGAGCGCTCTCCGTGAATCTCGTTGAAGATTCCTCCCATAATGGTCGGGCGCGTGTGGACGGCTGTGTACATTCCCAATTTTTTCATCCGCTCGATCTGTGACGGAGTGATCTGGTCGAGATGAATCAGAGTCCAGCGCAAATTTCGAATCGGATATTCCTTGTCGACCTTCTCGATCGTATCGACGAATCCCTCGATACTGTCCGTGAGCGTTGTATGAACATGAAGAGGCAGGCGGGCCTTCGCAACTTCGCGGAGAACCCGGCCCAATTGCACCCAGTCTTCCGGCTTTGCATTCGGCTTGAGGTCGAGCATGTTGTCGTTCACCGGCTGATAGACCTGTTCTCCATAAACGGTGGTGTTGAGGTACTCATCACCCTGAAAGAGCTGATTCGCGGTAAGACGGTATCGACCTGTTTCGCATCGGTGGCAGGAAAGGAAACAATACAAAACACGCGAAGGTTGAGCCGGCCCTCCTGCTGCAATCGGCGATAGACTTCCATCTGATCGTTGGGGCAGCCGGCGCTGCCGACCGCAGTCAGGCCAGCGCGGTTGAAGTCTTTGATCATTGCAAGCGTGCTTGCCTCGAAAATTTGCTTCGACGGCGCAGGAATTTTTGCAGCGATGATACGTGTGCCTGCCTCTTCAACGATACCCGTTGGTTTGCCGGCGGCGTCACGCCCAATCCACGACTCCGCCATTTTGTCGAGCGCCAGAGCCTGGATGGCGCGGCTATTGAGGTACAGCCGATAGTAGGCTTCCTGCAACAACATCGGATTGTTCGGGGCAATCTCATCCATCTCTTGGCGCGAGAACACTCTCTTGTCGTCAGCGAACTGATGATGCGTCCAACCACCGAGCGTGATGATCCACTGATTCGGCGATGCCGCTTGCGCCTTCGCGCGCAACATATCGACTGCTTGTTTACGGGACTCGATGCCATCCAGCCGAACTTCTTCGGTCCAGGTTTCACCGGCGCGCATGAGATGCGTGTGGTTGTCGATCATGCCTGGTACGACGGACCGCCCTCGCAGATCGATCCTTTTTGTGTTTGGTCCCGCAAGGGCCGTTATCTCCTGATTGCTGCCCACCGCCAAGAAGCGGTCACCTTTGATGGCAACCGCCTGAGCGATCGTGAAGCGCTCATCGACGCTAATGACTTTGCCGTTCGTCAGAATCAGATCCGGCGCGCCCTGCTGCAGAAAAAACAAGCCGGCAACGACAGTTTTCGAAAATAAATATTTCATACGAACCCCACGAGAAGTTTTGAAACCCTTCAGGCTGGTATACACCTCTCCACTCAGAAGGCGTCTTTGTTCAGTTGATTTTTCGGCCGTTAAGGTAAGGCGAGCTTATGCGGATGTGATGGGCCTGTCAATTACTAACAAGGATCAGCGCACCTCGAGTGATGCAGTCGTAAAATTTTGACATCACCGGACACCTCATCTAGACTCCACAGCAAATTTCCTCGGA
>QHXA01000813.1:1857-4863 GCA_003222755.1 Acidobacteriota bacterium | reverse complement strand
TCTTTTCCGGACGTAGGCGGCGGGAGCGGCTTTCCTTCTCGCTTGTACGATAGAGCGCGCGCCGCCGCGAGTAAAGGCGCAGACGGGGTGCGCTCGTCCAATTCCAAACAACGATTCACTCTGAATTCCTGGATCTTGGAGTTCTGAATTTGCTATTTCAGCTGATCTCAGATTTCGGATTTCAGATGCACGGTTCGTCCAATTTCAAATGTCTTCGGTCAATGGTGTTAGTTTGATGCCCTAATCTCGTTGCAGCGCTCCGGCCTGCGAAGACCCTTTCCATTGGCAAGAGGATTCCTATATTCGTAATCTTGTCCATCTCCGGTGCGCGTGATAGAGTCGCTCGCCGTAAGGTGGAGGTGAACATGAGAAAGTGCTTCGTAATAGCAACACTATTAGCAACGCTCCTCGTTCCCAGTTTCGGGTTTGGCCAGGTAAACGCCATCCTGACAGGAACCGTTTCCGATTCAACGGGTGCACTGATTCCCGGCGTTGACGTGACGGCGAAAAATATCAACACCGGAATCACCGATACAAGACTCACCAACGAGACGGGAAACTTTGTGTTTCCGAGCCTGCAACCCGGCACCTATACGTTGTCGGCTGCGCTGTCCGGATTTCAAACGGCCACATATAACAATGTCGTGCTCGGCCAAGGACAGCAGGTCCGGTTGAACTTCACGATGCAAGTTGCGGCAGCCGCGCAAAGCGTGGAAGTCTCAATTGCGGCCGATACTCTCCTTGCGACGACGTCGGCGTCCGTCGGCTATGCGCTTCAAGACAAAGACCTGTTGTCCTTGCCGCTGTCCACCCGCAACGTCCTGGACGTGATAGCGGGAACGGCCGGCGTTGTCTACACAACGAACGCCTTCGGCGCGCAGGTGCCGAACTTTGGTGGAACCGCGGTCGGATCCGTCAACACCACACGCGATGGTCTGACGACGAACGACGGCCGTTATAACTCGTCGAACGGCGCATACTCGGCAATTTTCACCAGCCCGGACATGGTTGAAGAAATTCGTGTCAGTTCGAACAACATCGATCCTTCGCTCGGCCGCGGCGCCGCTCAGGTACAAATGCGCACGCGCGCCGGCACGAATGATTTTCACGGAGCGGCGTTCTACTCGAACAACAATTCGTTCCTGAACTCTCAAACGTACTTTCAGAATTTGCAACACGCGGCCAAGAACTACGCCAACCGCAATCAGTTCGGCGGCCGTGTGGGCGGTCCGATCATCAAGAACAAACTGTTCTTCTTTGCCCTCACCGACGACCAGCGTTATTTGGGAAAGATCACCCAAAACACACTGGTTCTGACGGACTTGGCAAAGCAAGGGATTTTCCGCTACTCGACCGATCACCGCAATGGCGGAGTGAATGCCCTGCAGCCTTCAATCGATGCGAATGGCAACGTGCTGAACCCCGCGGCTGTGCGTTCGTTCAACTTATTTAGCGATGTGAAGGATCCGAACCGTACGGGAATCGATCAGACGTTTATCGCGAAGTATTACCTGCCGAACACGCCCTCGCCGAACAATTATCAGTGCGCGCCGGCGGGAACAGCACCGGACGGTTTGAACACCGGTTGTTTCCAGTGGCTTCAACCTCAAGACGGTTCGGACGGCGCGACTGGGCAGAGCCCCAATACAAACCGGAACCACTTGACGACGCGAATCGACTACGCGGTGAACAACAAGAACAAAGTCACGTTTACCATGACTCGTGAAAAGAACTGGGGCGTCACCGGACAAACGGGCCTTGCGGATGTTCCGGCGGGAGGATTCGGCCAGGTTGAACCCCCTACTTCTATACCGTCCAATACACGTCGACGATTTCTTCGACGATCCTGAATGAATTCCGCTGGGGAAAGAAACAGGATACGTGGCTCGGCACGTCTCCGCTCGACAGAGGATGCTGCTTGTTCGGCGCGGGCGAGAAGGACCGAACTCCCGAGGCTCAGAAGCTGTACGACGCCTATCCACACATCGACAACAGTTTCCTGTATCCCGCAAATCCCACAGGATCCAGCCTTGCCTACATCAATAACTTCGGTGTCGCATCACCACGTACGACATACAGTCCATTCACGCAGTGGGCGGACACCGTTAGTTTCACGAAAGGCGCACATTCGTTCTCGGTCGGTGCTGAATTCGATTTCACCAGTTCGCAAGCAGGGAATACCGGCAACACACAAACCACGCGGCCCCAGGCGACTATGGGCATCAATACAGGGTTCCCGAGTTCCATCGCCACGACGGCGGCATATGCCCCGGGGTTGAATTCGAACGACGTCACGACAGCAAACAATATTCTTGCAGTGCTCTCCGGCTCGATTCAACAGATCACGGAGACGTTCTACATCAACAGTCCCACTCAGCAGGGCTGGACGGACTATTCCACGACGATGTTCTTCAAACGTGGCCAGCATGAAAACGATTGGAACTTGTTCTTCAAAGACAACTGGAAAACCACGAAGAACCTGACATTGATTTTCGGATTGCGTTACGACAAATACGGCGTGGTGTATGACCAATATGGTCTGGCCGGGCGGTACACGTCGAAGTTTGGTTCCGGAGCGGGAGCGCTCTTCGGATGTTCCGGTAACAGCTTTGCCGTGTGGTGGCAGCCTGGCGCCGGTGATTGCGGCAGCGCCAGCCCCTCGATAACATCGACCGAGTTTGTCGGCAAGGATTCGCCAAATCCCGACAAGTTGGTCCATCCGAACGACTGGAACAATTTTGCGCCTTCGCTCGGTTTCAGTTGGGCCGTACCGAAGCTTCGGAATACGGTTATTCGCGGCGGCTACGGCATCAACTACTCCGCAGCACCCGATTTCCTCGCCTATAATGGGGCCCTTGGAAGCTTCCCTGGTAACTCCTTGAACGTTACCTCCACGACATTCAATGTTCCGGGCGGTTACCTCGACCTCGCTAAAGCGGTAGCAAACCAGAAAACCTTGTTCCCATTGTCCACGAGTGGCTCACTACCGTACCAACCATTGCCGCT
>QHXA01000813.1:0-1834 GCA_003222755.1 Acidobacteriota bacterium | reverse complement strand
CGGTTACGCCGACGACTCGAAAACGCCGTATGTCCAAAGCTTCAATCTATCGCTTCAACGGGAACTGGCGCGTGGTTTGACGTTCGACATCGGTTGGGTCGGCAACCATGCTGTCCATCTTCAGAATAACCATCAGATCAACGACGTTAACGTTCAGGAGAACGGCCTGCTGGCGGCATTCAATGCCGTGCGAGCCGGCCAGGATAACGTGCCGCTGATGGAACAGATCTTTAAGGGCGTCAACTTTGGCGGCACTGTCGGCACTGTAGGCGTGGGCGGCTTGACTGCAGCGCAGGCGCTGCGGAGATCCACAACCACAAACGCTTTCATCGCGAACGGCAACGTCGGCGGTTTCGCCAATCTCATTAACACGAATCAGACACTGGCGCCGGCCCCGAATAACGGAAAGCCCGGTGGTCTCCTGCTCAATGCAGGTCTGCCGCAGAACTTCATCGTGGTCAGCCCGCAATACGGAACTGTAAATCTGATTGACCAATTCGGCTACTCGACATACCACTCGCTTCAGTCGCACGTCACGATGCGGCCATCTCATGGCCTGGGCGGACAGTTCAGCTATACGTTCTCGAAGGCGCTGGGACCTTGGCACTCGGCAAGACGGTATTAGGCGCCGACCGCACGCACGTCCTCGCATCGAATACGACGTACGAAGTGCCGTTGGGCACCAACCACAGGTTCCTTGCGAACGCTCCTGGCTGGGCTCAGCGGATCATCGGCGGCTGGCAGATTTCTTCGCTTACATCATGGCAATCCGGGGCGCCTCTGTCATTCACCGTTACGGGAATCGGCACGCTCTACAACAGCGCGACCAATACCGTGGATCAAGTTGCGGCGATGCCGAAAGGCGAAGTGTTCAAAGGCAACAACTTCGTATCGTTTTTCAACGGCCTGACCACAGCAAGAGGTCCAGCCCCGGCCTTCGGGGCCGACGCGGCGACGCTGCAGGGCGTGTACACGAACCAGGTCCTTCTCGATGCCTCCGGAAACGTCATCATGCAGGACCCCACTCCGGGCCGCGTCGGAACGATGTCAAGCAATTCGCCCTCGATCCGAGGCCCGGGAATGCTCAGCTTTAATGGCGCGCTGACCAAGTCCGTTCGAATCACGGAAGGCAAAACCTTCACGCTTCGGATGGATGTGATCAACGTCCTCAACAAGCCGCAGTGGGGCAACCCAAACGTCAATATCAACGGTTCGACTTTCGGCCGCATCACTTCCGTGATCGGAAACCAACAACGTTTGGTGACACTCAACGCCCGAATCGACTTCTAAATAGGTGTAAAATGGAGGCCATTCCCCTCCTCGCAGAGGAGGGGTGGCTCCTGCCGGGTGGAGATTGAGACGTTCAACGCACGCGTCGATTTCTGACGCTTTCCCACTGTAGGGGCGGTCTATGACCGCCCACGGTGTCTCCATTCAAGACTGTTGGGCGGTCATAGACCGCCCCTACAGTCGATCTCTTTACGGCTTGCTCCTCCTCCTTCTCTTCGGCTGTCAACCTCGCGTTAATCCAAATCCAACCTTCAGCACCGATATCGCTCCTATCATTTTTAAAAACTGTTCTCCGTGTCATCGGCCTGGAGAAGTTGGACCGTTTCCACTGTTGAGTTACGAAGACGTTCTAAAGAAAGCAAAAACAATTGCAGCCGTGACTAAATCTCGTTACATGCCGCCGTGGCCCGCCGATCCTTCGTATGCCCATTTTCTTGGTGAGCGCGTTCTTACGGATAAAGAGATCCAGTTGATCACGTCGTGGGTTGAGAATGGTAGGCCGCAGGGCGATCCGGCCAAGCTTCCTCCTCCTCCGCAATTTCCA
>QHXA01000140.1:16993-24217 GCA_003222755.1 Acidobacteriota bacterium | reverse complement strand
TTCGCATCAAGACCGTGTGGCCGACATGAATATCGGGGGCTGTCGGATCAAACCCCGCTTTCACGCGCAGCGGCTTTCCGGTTTTGTGCGCCCGCTTGAGTTTCTCGACGAGTTCCTCTTCGCGAATGACCTCAACTGCACCTCGCCGGATATGCTCGAGCTGCTCTTCCACGGGAATTTTTCTGAAATCGTTCATACCGTCATCCGCGCAATCCGCGGCTCGAAATAACCACACGCCGGCCGTGAATTTCACACTTCCCCGACAAAACCAACTCGATAGCTTCCGAATAAATCCGATGCTCTTCTTTCAGAATTCTGGCGCTAAGCGTTTCAACGGTATCGTCGTCTGCAACCGGCACTACTGCTTGCAAAATGATCGGTCCTCCATCGAGCGCCTCATTCACAAAATGAACAGTGCAGCCGCTGAATTTCACGCCGTGCTCGAGCGCCTTCAGTTGCGCGTCGGCTCCAGGAAAGGACGGCAGCAATGCTGGATGAATGTTCAGAATACCGTCCGGAAATGCCTCGAGAAAAACGCTGCTTAAAATCCGCATGAAGCCGGCAAGCACAACAATCGACACGTTATGCTTCCGCAGCACATCGATCGCTTCACGATCGAACTCCTCGCGCGATCGATTGTGTGACGGAATGTAAACGGCATTCAGGCCTCGGACGCGCGCTCGCTCGAGACCACGAGCCGATTCGACGTTGCTGATCACAACTCCAATTTCCGCGTCGAGCGTTCCTGAGACAATCCGATCCGCGATAGCTTCAAAGTTGGAGCCGCGGCCGGAGAGGAGAATGCCGAGCCTGCGGTTGGCCGGCTGAATTTTCATGTGTCGAGACTGGAAGGCCGAACCACGATCATGTCTCCTTCAAACTCGCTTCCCACAAATCGAGCTGACGATCCTCGGCCTTATCATCCGCTGTCATGTCGACGAAATCGATTGGATATTGGCCCGTATAGCAGGCCGTGCAGAATTCGCTGCCTTTCCCGGCGACGGCGCGTATCAGGCCAGGCAGGCTGAGATATGCCAGCGAATCGGCTTCAATGTACTTCGCAATTTCTTCGACCGTGTGACTGGATGCAATCAGTTCTTTCTTCGTCGGCGTGTCGATTCCATAGAAGCAAGGCGACAGGGTCGGCGGGCAACTGATCCGGACGTGAACTTCTTTCGCTCCCGCCGCTCGCACCATCTTCACAATCTTCCGGCTTGTGGTCCCACGTACGATCGAGTCATCGATGAGAACGACGCGCTTTCCCGTGAGCAGTTCTTTCACCGGATTGAGCTTCACCTTCACACCGAAATGGCGGATCTTCGTTTTCGGTTCGATGAATGTTCTACCGACGTAGTGATTACGGATCAAACCGAACGCGAAGGGTATCCGCGATTCCTGTGAGTACCCGATAGCAGCGGCCACGCCGGAATCGGGAATCGGAACGACCAGATCCGCATCCACGGGACTTTCCTGCGCCAAAATATGGCCCATCAGATCCCGGCTCGTCTGGACAGTGCGTCCGAACACAACGCTGTCCGGCCTGGAGAAGTAGACATGCTCAAAGATGCATTTCGCCAGCCGGGGGGCGTGGAGCGCCTTGACGGACTGCAAGTCATCGCCGCGCATCAGTACGATTTCGCCGGGTTCCACTTCGCGAATATAGGTCGCGCCGATGAGATCAAAAGCGCATGTTTCGGAAGCCAGGACGTATGAACCGTCTACTTTCCCGAGATTCAAAGGTCGAAAGCCATTCGGGTCGCGAACGGCAATCAGCGAATCTTGCGTCAGCAGCAGCAAACAGAACGCGCCTTGAACTTGCGCAAGCGTTTCTGCTAACGCGTCGAGCAGATTGTCGGCTTCGGATCGCGCGAGTAAATGCAGGATAACTTCACTATCGCTGGTGGATTGAAAAATCGCGCCCTGCCGTTCCAGCCGTTCCCGAAGAGAAAACGCATTGATGAGATTCCCGTTGTGGACAAGGGCGACAGTTCCGTAGTTGCGAATGCTTTTCACGACAATCGGCTGCGCATTGCCCTCGCTGCTATCTCCGGCCGTGGAGTATCGCGTATGGCCGATCGCGTTGCGGCCTTTGAGGCGTTTGAGGACGTCTTCGGAGAACACATCGGCAACATAGCCCATCGACTTGTGCGTGAATACCTGGTCGCCATCAGAAGAGGAAATGCCTGTGCTTTCCTGTCCCCGATGCTGCAAGGCATAGAGGCCTAAATGCGCCATTCGAGAGGCGTCGGAGTGATTCGCGATACCAAAAATCCCGCACATTAGATTGCTCCCAATGTTTGCCTGGAAACCAACTATGATAGCAGCTTCGGCAGACCCTGTCCCCACGAGGATTCGAGTTCCTCGATGGCGATGTCTATTACGTGGATGCCCTCATAGTTAAAGATCAACCTCTTGCTGCCGACCTTGCCGAGTTCGTACGCATTCAGGCCCGCATCCTCCGCCCGCTTTCGCAACGTCGTCGCAGTTGTTGTGCTCAGCAGGACGCGTGTGGAAACCTCACCAAACAAGTCTTTCCGAATTTCCAGGTGCGATGGAATCTCCACCGCAGCACCGATGGCCCCGCGCCGCAGGTTCGAATAGCAACATTCGGCCAGAGCCACGGCCAATCCGCCTTCGCTGGTATCGTGCGCGGATTTCACCAGACCATCTCGAATCGCGAAGGCGACCAAATTCTGCAGCGCGCGCTCATCGTCCAAATTCACCTTCCCAACTCGCCGATGCACGGGTTCAACCAGCAGGATGGAATCGCCTGTGTCTCGGAATGAGGAAGGAGTCGCAAATGAAATGTCTTCGATCAGGCCAACCATACCCAACACCGGCGTTGGATAAATGTCTCCTCCGAATGTTTCGTTATAGAAGCTGACATTACCGCCTGTAATGGGGGTGCCCAAGAAGTCGCAGGCTTCCGTCATACCGTCGACCACCTCACTGAACTGCCACATGACCTCCGGATGCTCCGGGTTACCGAAATTCAGACAGTTCGTGGCCGCCATGGGCAGCCCGCCGGAACAGACGATGTTGCGGCAGGCTTCGGCTACTGCTAATTTTGCGCCCTCACGCGGGTTTCTCGCGACCCGGTATCCGGGACCGTCCAAGGTCATCGCGAGCGCTTTCTTGGTGCCCTTTACTCTAACAACGGCCGCGTCCGAACCAGGTCCCAGCATTGTGTTGGATTGCACCATGTGATCGTATTGTTGCCAGACCCATTGGCGCGACGCGAGATTTGGTGAGGAGACGGCAAGCTTTAACAGTTGGTTCCAGTCCTCGGTTTCGGAGAGGAACGTCTCGATGAATGCAGGCTCGCAGCCATCGAGGAAAGTGAAGTCATCCAGGCGTGACGACAGTATCGATTTCGGCGGCAAGACCGGTCTGTGATACAGCGGCGCTTCGTCGGCCAGAGCGCGGTTCGGAAGCTCCGCAACGAGTTTTCCATGCTGGCGGACACGCAGCAGACCGTCATCCGTAACGCGGCCGACCCTTACCGCATCGAGTCCCCACTTGTGGAATACTTCGACCAGTTCCTTTTCTTTATCTTTTTCGGCCACGAGCAGCATGCGCTCTTGCGATTCGCTAAGCATGATCTCGTAGGCGGTCATGTGCGCTTCGCGCTGTGGAACGGCATCGAGATCGAGCTCGATGCCAGTGCCGGCGCGCGCGCCCATTTCACAGCTCGAACAGGTGAGACCGGCGGCGCCCATGTCTTGAATACCGACGATGAGGCCCTTGTGCATGGCTTCCAGACAGGCCTCGAGAAGCAGTTTCTCCATAAACGGGTCGCCGATCTGAACGTTGGGCCGCTTTGCGCCGGCATCTTCACCAAACCCGGCCGACGCCATCGTGGCCCCATGAATTCCATCGCGTCCGGTTTTTGCCCCAACATAGATCACCGGGTTCCCGACACCGGTCGCTCGGCCGTAGAAGATCTTATCCTTCTCAAAGATGCCTAACGCGAATGCATTCACTAGCGGATTCTGCGAGTAGCAGCCGGCGAAATAGATCTCGCCCCCGACCGTTGGAACGCCAAAACAGTTTCCATAAAAGGCGATGCCGCCGACGACCCCTTCCAGAATATGTTTGTTTTGCGGCTTATGCAGTGGACCGAATCGCAGGCTGTTCATTGCCGCAATCGGCCGGGCGCCCATGGTGAAAATATCCCGGAGGATTCCGCCGACACCGGTTGCGGCGCCCTGGAACGGCTCGATAAACGATGGATGGTTATGGGATTCGATCTTGAAAGCAACGGCGAGCCCGTCGCCGATATCGATGATTCCCGCATTCTCGCCCGGACCCTGAAGCACCGCTGGTCCCTTCGTCGGCAACCGGCGCAAATGCACGCGCGAGCTCTTGTAGCTGCAGTGCTCGCTCCACATCACGCTGAAAATACCGAGCTCCGTCAGGTTGGGCTCGCGTTTAAGGATATTGACGATCTTTTCGTATTCGGCCTCGGTCAGGCCGTGTTGGGTGAGGATTCCGTCTATGAGTACCAATGCATTCACCATCGATTCGAAAATGAGTTTTCCATCTGCGCTCCCCAAGATCTCCTCGCTCGATCGATCCGGGTGAGGCATCATGCCCATGACATTGCGTTGCTCATTCACGATTCCGGCAATGTTGTTCAGCGATCCGTTTGGATTTGCGTCCGGCGTGATCTGGCCGTTTGCATCCGCGTAACGGAATACGACCTGACCGTTGTCTTCAATCCGTTTCAGCGTATCGGCGTCGGCGAAAAAGTTTCCATCGCCGTGGCCTATTGGAATGCGCAGCAATTGTCCTTTCGTCATCAGATTTGTGAACGGCGTGTCGGTCGTTTCCGTGCGGAGATACTCGAACTTGCAGAGATACTTCAGACCAACATTTCGCAGCAGCGCTCCAGGTAACAATCCCGCTTCGGTGAGGATTTGAAAGCCGTTGCAGATGCCGAAAACAACGCCCCCTTTTTTCGCGTAATCGGCGATTGCAGTCATGACTGGGGAAAACCTCGCAAGCGCGCCGGTGCGCAGGTAGTCACCGTACGCGAAGCCACCGGGTAGGATGATCGCATCAAAGCCTTTCACAGACGTATCTTGATGCCAAATATATTCCACGGCTTTTCCGAGCACCGACTGGATGACGTAGTAACAATCATGCTCACAATTTGAACCTGGAAATATGACGACGCCGAACTTCATCATTGCTCCCAAACGATCCGGTATTCCTCAATCACCGGATTCGTCAAGACTTCTTTCGCGAGTCTCTCCACGTGCTCGCGGTTTCCGGTTTTCAACTGAATCTGAAAAATCTTCCCCTGCCGGACGTCCGTGATATCGGTCAGGCCCAATGACGCGAGACTTCGATGGATTGTCATGCCTTGCGGATCGAGAACAGTTGGTTTCAACGTCACGATAACTGTAGCTTTCATAATCGCACATCCAGTTTGGTAATTCGGGGTCAGACGTCTGACCCCGAATTACCAAAGACGCGGGTGAAAATTCGATCTACGTTTTGCAATAATCTGGCCGAATCGAACACACCATCGATATCTTTCGGGCTAAGGGTCCGCTGGATATCCATATCGCTCAAAACCTTGTCCTTGAATGTTCCACCTTCGTCCCATACACGCATTGCATTGCGCTGCACCAACCGATACGCATCCTCGCGGCTCAGATTTTTTGTGACCAGGGCCAGCAGCAGTTCACCCGAATAAATCAGGCCATGGGTCAGTTCCAGATTCTGTGTCATCCGGTCCGGGTAGACCACGAGCTTCTCAATGAGAGTTGCTGTCCGGTCGAGCAGGTAGTCTGCAAGAATGGTGGAATCCGGAAAGATGACGCGCTCCACGGAAGAATGCGAAATGTCCCGCTCATGCCACAACGCGACGTTTTCCATCGCCGCAATTGCATTGCTTCGCAGGATGCGGGCCAGCCCCGCGATCTGTTCCGAAGCAATCGGATTGCGTTTGTGCGGCATTGCCGATGAGCCCTTCTGGGTTGGCGAGAAGTATTCCTCCGCTTCTCGCACTTCCGTCCGCTGAAGGTGGCGCACTTCGAGGGCAATTTTCTCCAGCGTTGCTCCAATGAGCGCAAGCGATGTGATGTAATGCGCATGACCGTCGCGCTGAATGATCTGCGAAGAAACCGGCGCCGGTTTTAAATTCAGTTTCGCCATCACCTTTTCTTCGATCTCCGGTGGTAAATGCGCAAATGTGCCGACCGCGCCAGACAGTTTTCCAACACGCATCGTTTCAGCAGCTTCTTTAAATCGCGCTTGCTGTCGCAGGACCTCGTCGTAAAACAGCGCAAGTTTCAACCCGAACGTCGTGGGCTCGGCGTGAATGCCGTGCGTTCTTCCGACAATCACTGTGGTTTTGAACTCGAGTGCGCGTTTCCTCAACACCGCGAGCAGCCGCTGAATGTCTTGGAAAAGGACGGCGGATGCATCCCGCACTTGGAGCGCCATTGCCGTATCCAACACATCAGAAGAAGTCAGCCCAAAATGGAAAAACCGTGATGCCGGACCGACGTGCTCTGCAACCGATGTCGTGAAAGCGATCACGTCGTGCTTCACTTCCGCCTCGATTTCGTTGATGCGATCAACCGAGATCGCCGCGCGGATTCTGATTTCGGCGGCGTCGTGCTTGGGGATGACGCCCCGTTCGGCGAGCGTTTCAACGACCGCCAACTCGACGTCCAGCCAACGCTGATATTTATTCTGGTCCTCCCAGATCTTGCCCATCTTGGGCCGCGTGTACCTCGGTACCATAACCATCCACTATAAACGAACCGGTACAGTGGGACCGTCCTGAGAGGTCACGGCCAGTCGCGCCGAGCTGAACCCGCGGTCGCGCAGCGCTCGTGCCGCTTCTTGCTTAGCGATTTCGGGATGATTGTTTTTCGCGCTCAGATGGGCCAGCAGGACGTGCTCTGCCATTCCGTCATACTGCTCTCGAATGAAACGGCTTACGGCTGTATTGGAGAGATGGCCATAACGCCCCATGAGCCGCTGCTTCAAGTTCCATGGATATGGCCCAACTCGCAACATTTCAAGGTCATGATTGGATTCCAGGATGAGCACGTGCGATCCGCGGATCCGCCCTGCGACATCATCCGGAATATAGCCGATGTCCGTGAGTTGCGTGATCTTCACTCCACCACACGTGATGCTGTACGCGACCGGTTCAGCTGCATCGTGCGGCACGCTGAAAGGAAAAATCTCCACATCACCTGC
>QHXA01000140.1:0-16916 GCA_003222755.1 Acidobacteriota bacterium | reverse complement strand
CTTGCAACCGGGCGATGGTGCCGGAGGTGAGAAATGCTTTGATGGGCAGGTCTTTCAAAAGCATCTTCAGGCCGCCTGCGTGGTCGCCATGTTCGTGTGTGATCAGGACGGCGTCGATGCCATCGGGATCCTCGCCGATGGATTCCAGACGTTTCGAAATTTCTTTCCGGCTCATTCCGGCATCAATGAGTAATCGGATCTGTTCGGTTTTGATGAAGGTCGCATTTCCCCGGCTTCCACTACCCAACACTGAGAGCGTTATCGCCATTGATGGCGACTATCTCCGATGAGTTGGACAAGACAGGGGAATGTAGCACCGCTCCGCGGTGCGCAAATGTCCAAACTTCAGGGCCGCGGTCCTGCATTACAATCCCGGCATGAATCATCAGCTTGCGATTGTTCTTGTTTCGCTCAGTTTGCTGGCCATCGCCTGCGCCGCCCAGTTACCAAATTCAAATAACCGTGCCGCTGACGCCTTGCGGATTCAGCTGGACGAAGATTGGAAATATTGGATGACGCAATACCCGGAGCTGGCGACAGCGTACGGATATCCCGGACAGAACATGCGCTGGACGGATTATTCGCAGGCCGCGATTGACGCGCGTGCGGATTATCTAAAGCACAGTTTGGACCGGCTAAAGCGAATCGAGCGTGCGCAGCTCAACCGGGACGAGCAGGTCAACTACGATCTGTACAGTGATCTTCTAGACACTGCCGTGAAGGGGCTCGAATTTCACAATGATGCCATTCCCATGAAAGGCGTCATCCCACACAACCTGCTAATGCCCATCAATCAACTCGAAGGCATTCAGCAGGACATCCCGCATATGTTTGCCATGATGCCCGCTGCTACTCGCGAGGAGTACGAAAACATCGTTCTGCGGCTTGAACGTGTCGGGTCGCTTATCGACCAGACAATCGCGCTGCTGGAGCGCGGTTTGGCTGCAAATATGACGCCGCCGAAAATCACGTTTCGTGATGTGCCGCGCCAGGTTAAAGCGCAGATTTTCGAGGACCCGATGAGGAGTCCCATGTTGGAGGCTTTCACAAAATTGCCGCCCGGGATCGGAGAAGCGGAGGCAAGCAAACTGAAAGATCGTGCTATCGCCGCTTACAAGCAGACGGTCGCGCCCGCACTTGCGAAGCTTCACGATTTTCTGGTCATGCGCTACCTGCCGAACTGCCGCGAAACGACGGATGCGGCCTCATTGCCGAATGGCGCCGCGCTTTATGCGTACAACGTCAAGTGGCACACGACGGCAAATAAAACACCGCAAGAAATCCACGAAATCGGTCTTGCCGAGGTAAAACGGATCAAGGCACAGATGGACAAAGTAATGGCAGCGACCGGGTTCAAAGGCAGTTACGAAGAATTCAAGAAGTTTCTGCGCACCGACTCGCGATTCTACTTCAAGGATGCGGAGTCGCTGCTGACGGCATATCGCGACATTGCGAAGCGCGCTGACCCAGAGCTGGCGCACTTGTTCGGCCACTTACCGCAGACTCCGTATGGAGTGAAAGCCGTTCCCGATGCGATCGCCCCGTCTCAAACCACGGCGTACTACGATCCCGGCTCGCTTGCCGCCGGCCGTCCCGCGTTTATGTTCGCAAACACCTACAAGCTGGAGTCACGGCCCAAATGGGAAATGGAAGCGCTGACTATGCATGAAGCGGTGCCGGGTCATCATGTCCAGATTTCGATCGCCCAGGAGTTCCAAGGTCTGCCGGAGTTTCGAAAGAACTCCAGCTACACGGCGTTTGTTGAGGGGTGGGCCCTGTATTCCGAGTCACTGGGCGAAGACATGGGTTTCTATAAAGATCCGTATTCGAAATTCGGCCAGCTCACGTATGAAATGTGGCGCGCGATTCGTCTTGTGGTCGATACCGGCCTGCACTCTATGGGCTGGACGCGCGACCAGGCCATCAACTTCTTCCGCGAATATGCCGCAAAAACCGATCAGGACATCATCGTCGAAGTCGATCGATACATCGTTTGGCCGGGGCAGGCGCTCGGCTACAAGATGGGTCAGTTGAAGATCCGCGAGCTACGCAGCAAAGCCGAGCAGCAACTCGGGTCCAAGTTTGATATTCGTCAGTTCCATGACGTGGTCCTGGGCCACGGCGCTGTTCCCCTGGACCTGCTTGAATCCGAGGTCAATTCATGGGCCGGGAAGATGCTACAATGAGCGATATGCGCGAGCGCGTCAAAGCCGTCATCTTCTTTCTGGTTGTGGGTTCCGTGGCGGGATATTTCGTCTACAAAGAAATCACTCGAGTCGGCGAGCCGGGCATCATCAACATCGGACAGCAAGCGCCGGATTTTTCCATCAAAGATCAAGAGGGCCGTTTGGTCAAGCTCAGCGACTACCGCGGCAAAGTAGTGTTTCTGAACGTCTGGGGTACGTGGTGCCAGCCTTGTATCGCGGAAATGCCCGAAATGGAGACCCTGTATCAGGCCTTCAGAGACCGAAAATTCCAGATGATGGCGGTCAGCATCGACAACGATTGGGAAGATGTGAACAAATTCTACCAGGAGCACAACCTGACGCTGCCGGCTTTCCTCGATCCCGGACACCAGATCGCGAATTTGTATAAGGTTTACAAATATCCCGAGACCTTCCTGATCGATGCGAATGGCCATGTTGTGAAACACACATGGCAAGAGCATTGGGCCGATCCACGCACCATTAGGATTGTCGAAAATCTCGTTCGCCAGGCAGAATCCAAGCAACAGACCTCGTTGGAATGATAGTAGGGGCGAAATCCTTCTTCGAATACGAACGGCCTGAGTTGGCCGAAATCTTTCATCCCGCCTTTCGAGCGACGCAGATCTACAAATCTGTCTATCAGCGCTGGTTTGATGAGTTCGAATTGATGACGGATTTACCGAAGCCGCTTCGAGCGTCACTTGCCGAAGACTGGAACGTCAAATTGCCTGCGCTGCATCGGCGTTTCGATTCGAGCGATGGCACGCGGCGATATCTCGTGCGTCTTGCCGATAGCGAACTTGCCGAGACCGTTTTCATTCCGGAAGAGCATCGCAGCACGATTTGCATCTCGTCCCAGATCGGATGCGCGCTGGCTTGTACATTCTGCCTCACAGGGCAACTGGGCTTAACTCGACATCTCACGCCCGGCGAAATCGTGACTCAGGTCCTCGTGGCGCAGCGCGACAACCTCTCGTGGGACATGCGAGATTCCTTCAATATTGTGCTGATGGGCATGGGTGAGCCCCTTCACAACTATGACAATGTCATGAAGGCCCTTCGTATTCTGCACGACGACGAGGGCCTCAACGTCTCGATGTCTCGTATCACGTTATCCACTGCCGGGCTGTTGCCGCCCCTCGAACGTCTTGCCAACGAGCCGGCCATTCCGAATCTTGCGATCTCGTTGACCGGCGCGACGAATGAAAAGCGAAATCAATTGATGCCGGTCAATCGGAAATATCCGATCGAGCAGTTACTCGACGCTGTGCGCCGGTTCCCGCTCAAGCATCGCCAGCGCGTGACGTTCGAGTATGTGCTGCTGCGCGACGTGACGGATTCGCCTCAAGACGCACTGCATCTGGTCAAGCTGCTGAAAGGCATCCGCGCGAAAATAAATTTGATCCCGTTAAATGAAGCCGAAGAGCTTGGCTATAAGCGGCCTTCTGACGGCGCAATCGAAAGCTTCCGGCAAATCCTCATCGATCACAACATCTCTGCTTTCGTGCGCAAAAACCGCGGCAACGACATTTCCGCTGCGTGTGGTCAGTTGAAGAAGAAGTGGGCTGACGAACCTGAGAAGGTTGTCCATCCAGTAGGCGCCGCTTCAAGGCTCGATTGCCGATAATCGAAGTCCGTACCTCGCGCTGGCAACCATGGGACTCCACCCGGTTTCGCGTTTAAATTTATCATTCGAAACGCGCTGGCTCCGAGTCAGGAACATCAAATCTTTGCCGGCGAGGAAGCGAAACAAAATAGTGGGTGGACGAAACAATCGTCTGCGGCCCGCAGCGCCGGCAAGTGCCGCCGCGAGCTCCCGCCGTTGTAGTGGCTCATCATCAACGATGTCGTATATGCCAGCGGTTGCCCTAGAAAGCGCATCAACGACAGCAAGCGCGGCATCATCAACCCAGATGAGCGGTTGATAAGCCTCGCAACGACCAAAAACCATGGCAATCCCGTAGCGCGCCATCCGCAACATGTATTGCGTATTCCCAGCCGTGGGTCCATAAAAGCTACCCATTCGTAAAACGATTCCGCGGTGGCCGGTCCTGGTGAATTGCTCCACTTCTGCTTCAGCCGTTAACGTCGACTGCAAAATGGCTGAAGGCTCAGGCGGAATACTGGAATCGATCCATTCGTCGCCCCGGTCTGGATAGACGAACACGACGCTCGGATAAATAAATGTCGAGACGCCGGCTTCGAGCGCAGCTGCAACAAGGTTCCGTGTGCCCTCACTTCGTATACGATCATTCTCGTCCCATGCGGCTCGCCGGCTTGCCTGGTTGAGCGGCGGTATTCGAGTCGCAAGGTGCAGAACGGCATCGCAGCCTTTTACGCCCCGACGCAATGAGGGCGGTTCGAACAAGCTTCCCCGAAACACTGCTAGACCAGTCGAGCGGAAACGTGACTCATTGCTGGCATTCCGTGCAAGTACTCGGATATGGTGACCACCATCGATCAACAGCCGCGATACAGGCTTGCCCAATACTCCGGTAGCGCCTGTGACGAATACGTTCATGGATCCGACTATGAAGGGTTCCCTACTTAAGGCGTGCGCGGCTATTATATTCAAATATGTCCCGACAATATCGAGCCGAACAGGTTGGAAGTTTGTTGCGTCCACCGGAGTTGCTTCAGGCCCGAGCCGCGCACGCGGAGGGGCGGCTTGCGACACGAGAATTGCGCCTGGCAGAAGACGAAGCGATTTCGGCGGCTCTGGCGAAACAACGGCAGATCGGAATCGACATTTTCACAGACGGTGAGATGAGGCGTGGTTCCTGGCTCACCGATATGGCAGATGCTGTAGAAGGATTCGTTCCCCAGCGCGTAGAGATGGAGTGGAAAGGCCCCGGTGGCGGACGCGAAGCCAGTACAGCTCTCGCTGCAGGAGCAAAGCTCAAAAAGCTCCGACAGCTCACGGCCTATGAATTGCCCTTTTTGAAGAGGAAAGCACCTGGACCATTTAAGGTGACCATTCCCGCCCCGTCAAACTTCCTCGTCGCCAGCTACAAGGAAGGAATCACGGATAACTTCTATTCCACGCGCGCCGACTTTCTGGCCGATCTGGTTGAGATTGTTCGCAGCGAAGTGGAATATCTCGTTTCCGAGGCTGTCGTTTACATCCAGCTTGACGCGCCGTACTACTCGCATTATTTGGATGCGCGGCATCGCGAGCGAATGCGTGACGCCGGCCGCGATCCGGATGCGGAATTCGCTACTGGACTCGAAGGCGACAATGCTTGCTTGAAAGCCATTCCGAGAGAAAATGTCACGGTTGCAGCTCACGTATGCCGAGGAAATAGCCGGAGCCGCTGGTATACTGAAGGTGGGTATGACGCGATTGCAGAGCGGCTCTTTGGATCATTGAACGTGGACACGTTTCTTCTTGAATACGATTCCCAACGCGCGGGAGGTTTCGAGCCCTTGCGTCTGGTTCCGCGTGGAAAGAATGTGGTTCTGGGGCTCGTCACAACAAAGGACCCGCAGCTCGAATCGCAAGACACGTTGCGGCGCCGCATCGACGAAGCTTCACGCTATCTTCCGATTGACAACTTGGCTATCAGCCCGCAATGCGGGTTCGCATCGGTAGCCGCGGGCAATCTGATTTCATTCGACGACCAGTGGCGGAAGTTGGAATTAGTTGTGGATACCGCCCGCAAAGTCTGGTCGTAATATAGGAGGTTCTATGGCCAACAAAGTGAAACCTGTTCCAGAGGGATACCACACCGTTACTCCTTATTTGATTATTAGTGGGGCCGCCGCCGCTCTCGATTTTTACAAGAAAGCTTTCGGCGCGAAGGAACTGTTTCGATTTCCGATGCCGGATGGGAAGATCGGGCACGCTGAAATTAAGATCGGCGATTCCCACATCATGCTTGCGGATGAGCCGGAGGGAGCCGTGGCGAACACGCCGGATCATCGGCCGTTCAAGAGCCCGAAGTCGTCGGGACGAACAACCGTTGGGATTATGTTGTACGTCGAGGATGTTGATGCATTGGCCAAACAAGCCGTCGCCGCAGGCGCCATAGAATTACGACCGGTGGTGAATCAATTCTATGGCGATCGCTCTGGCACCTACGAAGATCCCTTCGGGCATGTGTGGACGATTTCAACTCACATTGAAGATGTGTCGTCCGAAGAGATGATCAAGCGCGCGCAGCAGCAACATTAACCTGGATTTGGCACCGCGGAGCGGTGCTTCGCGCCGGCTAAAGCGGGCGCCTGAAGTTTGGACATTTCCGCACCGCGGAGCGATGCTGGGAAATTAGCCAGGGGTACGCGTCTTTTGCGTACCCCTGGTATGGAGGGTCATAGACGGCCCTACAGTTCAGTACGTTTCTTTCAGCCACTGAAAGATGGCGTCTTTGATTTGCTTGTCGGCAGTCCATTCTGCAGTTCCGCCGGAGTGCGGAGCCATGATGATCCGCGAGCGCGTTTTTACAGCAACTTTGAAGCGAGCGGCTTCGGACTCATTCGGCACGACAATCAGAGTAGATCTCGGAACGAAATCCTGAGCACTGCCCGCCATTGCGAGACTTTCGCTCAAGTCGGGTTTGATGGCGACCACTGTCCGAACCTCTTGGAACCGGCCGCTCGCGATGAGGGCGAGATTGGCGCCAACGTCGAATCCAATCACCACGATCTTGCCGTTATCCACGCGAGGGCGAGACTTCAGCCAATCGAGCGCGGGGTCTAGATCCACTGGAAATTCATGGGGGTTTGTGCGCCAATCCTGCGATGCTTCCATCGGCCGCTGGTTCTTCAGCCGGCTTTCGCCGTGACCGCGCAGATCCAGAGCCATCACGGCCCAGCCACGGTTAAGCAGTTCCTTGGAGAAGTCTTTCCATACCGAGCGGTCTTCACCAAATCCATGCAGCAACAACACGGCGGGTATCGGCGCCGGCACGCCGACAGGAAGATCAAACGAAGCATGAAGCTCCACGAGATCGAAGGTCTTGAATGTTGCTCCCTGATCGGAGGTGCTCGCACCGGCCGTGTTTTCGATCACCGCAACGTCGAGTTGAAAGTTCAAGACATTGTCTTCGCGATTCAGAAATGAACTGACAAACTTCTTCTCGGACGTCTTGCCTTTGAATTCGGCATAAAGCTCGTAATCGACCATAGGCGTGAGGCCAAAGACCTTATACTGGCCACTCTGATCCGTCTCGAGCGTGCGGACAACACTTGTCTTCATGTCTTTTAAAAAAACACGCGCGCCTGCAAGTGGGGTACCGCGCAGATCCTGAACGACGCCGTGAATGTTCTTTGGCTTGGGCCCGGTGTCGCGACGGGTTTTGGGAAAAAGCTGAGGCTCGGCTGAAGCACAGAGACAGAAGGTGATTAGCCACAAAAATACACAAAACGCAGAAAACATTTTGAGCCTTTTGTGCTTTATTGTGGCTTGCTCCTTATTTCCCATTGTTCTTTGCTAGAAGCTTTTGAATCACTTTCTCTGTATCTTCGTACCGCTCTGTTCCGGAATGGCTGAGCTGGATTACACCATTTTGATCGACGACGAAATGGCTAGGCCAGGTATTGCAGAGGTAATCACTCCAGATCTGGTAGCTATTGTCGACAACTACAGGATACTTGATGCCCTTCTTTACCACTGCGTCTTTGATTTTTGGAATTTCCTTTTCGTAGTCGATGCGCGGGACGTGAACGCCGATGACGACAAGTCCATCTTTCGCGTACTTGTCGTACATCTCTTTGATGTGAGGCATTGCCTGCGCGCAGAATGGGCAGTCGAACGCCCAGAAATCGATCAGCACCACCTTGCCGCGAAGGCTCTCCAGTTTCAGTGGGCCTGAGTTGATCCAGGTGTCTCCATCCTTGAGTTCCGGCGCCTTCTGACCAACAAAAACGTCGTCCGGATGCTGCGCCCAAGCGGCAGTTGTTGTTAGTAACAGCGCGAGTACTAGTCTCGATAGCATAGTCATCTCCTGTACAGGATGCCTCGTATTCTGTCATAACTAGCATTTTTGGTCGACGCCTTGCTCTTACGTCGGCCGTGGAAAACGTACTGCGCACCAAAGCTGCGCTTCGGATGTTTCTGGTGCGGGGCCTAGGATTACGGTCGGCAAACATTTTGATCAAGCATTTTAAGCAGCCGGAACGGGTCTTTGACTCCAATCGCGATGAACTGGAAGCTCTCGGCGTTCCGCCAGAAGTTGCAGATGATGTGCTGTCTCCGAAATCGGCGGAACGGGCAGAGGCCGAATGGGAGCGGGCGCAGAATCTCGAGGTGACGATTCTCGACATTCTCGACGCCGGGTATCCTCCGATGTTGCGCGAGATCTTTGATCCGCCAATTGTGCTCTATCTTCGTGGTAAAAAGTGGGATGCCGATTTGCCTCAGGTCGCGGTCGTCGGCACTCGCCGGCCGACCGGCTACGGTCTGAACTGCGCGGAACGTTTGGCGCAAGATCTTGCTGCGCGTGGGATCGCGGTCACGTCCGGCCTGGCGAGAGGTCTTGATGCCGCCGCGCATCGTGGGGCATTACGGGCCGGAGTCACCTACCGGCAGCGGCCTCGATTTCATTTACCCGAAGGAAAATCGCGGACTCGCCGATTTAGTGGTCGACAATGGCGCGATTATTTCGGAGTTTCCTCTAGGCACGCCGCCATCGCCTCAAAATTTCCCAATTCGGAATCGCATCATCGCCGGAATGGCTCTTGGAGTGACGGTCGTTGAGGCTGCGGAATATTCAGGCTCGCTGATCACGGTGCGTTTTGGCCTCGAATTCGGTCGAGAAATTTTTGCCGTGCCCGGGAACATCACGTCTGCACAGAGCTTCGGCCCGCACGCGCTGATCCGGCAGGGAGCGAAGCTCGTCGCAAGCTGGCAAGATGTTGTCGAAGAGCTGCCGCATTCAATTCGTGAGAGAATCTTTGCGCCACTCGTGGCTCAAATGCAGGCTGTGCCTGAGCCGCAGCTCGACGGTGCCGAAGCAAGGGTGTGGAAAGCGCTCTCCCTTCAAGAGCCAACCTCGATTGACACGTTGCTGGCAAAGTTGCCATTGCCCACGTCCGAAGTTTATAGTGCGCTGCTTGCCTTGGAGATGGCCGAGCATGTTCGCCAACTGCCTGGAAAGAAATATATTCGGCGGTTGTAAAAAAACCGCTTGTTGCTTTTTTGATGCGCACGACTTATTAGATAGACGAAAGCGACTGAATAGAAATGCCTGCAAAAAAATCCCTGGTGATCGTCGAGTCACCCGCAAAGGCCAGCACGATCAACAAGTATCTCGGCAGCGATTATGTGGTGAAAGCTTCGCTGAGCCACGTGAAAGATCTGCCGAAGAGCAAGCTTGGTGTGGATATCAAGCACAACTTCGAGCCGGTCTATGACGTAATTCCAGGTAAAGAAAAGATCATCAAGGAACTTCGCGCCGCCGCGAAATCAGCGGACCGTATTCTGCTCGCGGCCGATCCCGACCGCGAAGGCGAAGCAATTTGCCAGCACTTGAAAGAAATTTTCGACGGGAACAAGGCGGAAGTTTTTCGTGTCCTCTTTAACGAGATCACGCCGAAAGCGATCCGTGCTGCCATCGAACATCCCGGCCGCATCAATGAGAATCTCGTTGACGCCCAGCAGGCGCGCAGAATTTTAGATCGGCTGGTCGGCTATCAGATCAGTCCGCTGCTGTGGGACAAAGTCCGTCGCGGAATCTCCGCGGGCCGTGTGCAAACGGTCGCGTTGCGAATGATCGTGGAGCGCGAGCGCGAGATTCTGGCATTCCAACCGCAAGAGTATTGGTCGATCATCGCGAAACTTGAAGGCCACGAGCCGCCGCAGTTCGAAGCGCGTCTGGTCAAAACGAAAGGCAAGAGTGCGGAAGTAAAGCAACAAAAGCAAGCCGAGCACATCGTCGGCGTCGTGAAAAATTCCGAGTTCGTGGTTGATTCGGTTGTCACGAAGGAGAAAAAGCGCAATCCGGTTCCGCCCTTCACCACAAGCAAATTGCAGCAGGACGCTTCGCGGCGGCTCCGCTTCAGCGTAAAAAAGACGATGATGCTCGCGCAGCGCCTGTACGAAGGGATCGAACTGGGCGACGAAGGCCGTATCGGCTTGATCACGTATATGCGCACCGACTCGACCCGCGTTTCCGACGACGCAATGCAGATGGTGCGGTCGTATATTTCCGATATTTATGGCGGTCCGTATTTGCCGGAAAAGCCGGTTTTTTACAAGAGCAAGAAAGATGCGCAGGACGCTCACGAAGCGATCCGCCCCACGTTCGTCGGTCGCCGCCCGGACGATCTCAAGCCGTTTTTATCTGAAGATGAATTGAAACTGTATCGGTTGATCTGGACGCGCTTCGTCGCATCGCAGATGAATCCGGCAGTGTACGACCAAACCACCGTGGAGATTTCTGCGAAGGATTACTTGTTCCGCGCATCGGGACGCGTGATGAAATTTGACGGATTCCTGGCAGTCTATGAAGAATCGACGGACGAAGACGCGAAGCCGCTCGAGCCTGACGACGAACAAGATCTGCGACTTCCGCCGCTGAAACAGGGCGAAAAACTGAAACTCATCGATATCACGCCACGCCAGCATTTCACAGAGCCGCCACCGCGATATACCGAAGCGTTGCTCGTGAAAGCGCTCGAAGAACAGGGCATCGGCCGCCCATCAACATACGCGACGATTCTGACGACGATTCAAGATCGCGAATACGTCACGAAAGACCAAGGCAAATTCAGACCGACCGAACTTGGCACAGTTGTGACCGAAATGCTCGTGAAGCACTTTGAAGATATCTTCGACGTCCAGTACACCGCTCGCATGGAAGAGGAGCTTGACGAGGTCGAAGACGGCAAGATGACCTGGGTCCAAGCGCTCGACGAGTTTTACAAGAAATTCGAGAAGGATCTGAAGCGCGCTTCCAAGAACATGGAGAACTTGAAGAAGAAGGAAATCCCAACGGACGAGGTTTGCGAAAAATGCGGCAGTCCGATGGTTATCAAGTGGGGCCAGTTCGGACGCTTCATGGCGTGCTCGGGATATCCCGAATGTAAGAACACTAAAGAGATTCCGAGCGACGAAGCGCCGAAAGAAGGCGAGGCATCCGCTGAAACCGCGGAAGCCGAGCTTTGCGAGAACTGCGGAAAACCAATGGCGCTGAAGCGCGGCCGGTTCGGTCAATTCCTCGCGTGCACGGGTTACCCGGAATGCAAGACCACCCGGAAACTGACCGCCGGCACGAAGACGCCCAAAAAGCCCGATACGATATTGGATGAAGTCTGTCCGCAATGTGGACAGGCGAAGCTGGCTCTAAAAGTGGGCCGGTTCGGTGAATTCATTTCGTGCAGCAATTATCCAAAGTGCAAATACATCAAGCCGAAAACCGTGGGCGTAGCGTGTCCTAAGCCTGGATGCGGCGGTGAGCTCATCGAGCGCCGTTCCAAACGCGGGAAAGTGTTCTACGGATGTTCAAAGTACCCGGCCTGCGACTTCGTCGTCTGGAACAGACCGGTTCCCGAGCCGTGTCCGCAATGTGGGGCCCCATTTCTTTTGGAGAAATCCACGAAACGCGAAGGCCTCGTGCACTACTGCAACGAGGAATCGTGTGATTACAAGGTTGCCGTGGAAGCCGAAAAGGTGTCCTGATATTTCGTCAGCCGCGGATTCAAGAACGTAGAACGTGACCTCCAACGACCTCTCTTATCTGTACTCTCTCACGAACGAATACCGCTCCATCCGTTATGACCTGCGAAATATGCGCGCGTTGTCGGCAGCTCTTGGCAACCCGCAAGACGCATTCAGGTGTGTCCTGATCGCCGGCACGAACGGCAAGGGTTCAGTGGCGAAGCTTCTGTCCTCAATGATGCCAGAGGCGGGGATGTATACATCGCCACATCTGGTGCGACTCAATGAACGGATCCGCGTAGACGATCGAGAAATCTCCGACGAAGACTTGCATGAAGTTTTCGAAACCGTGAAGCATGCGGCCTCGACAGCGAAGGATCTGCTCTACCCGCCGACTTACTTCGAGATCGTCACGGCTATGGCCTTCCTTTACTTCCGAGATCGCGTGAAATTTGCCGTGCTGGAGGTCGGCCTCGGGGGACGGCTCGACGCAACAAACATCGTCGAACAGGACGTTTCCGTCATCACAAGCATTGGTATTGATCATCAGCAATTTCTCGGCGACACCATTGACGAAGTCGCGGCAGAAAAAGCCGGCATCATTAAAGGCCGGGAGCCGGTCATCGTCGGGCCTAATGCGGATCTGCCCGTAATTCGGCAAAGGGCTGGGTCACGATTGATCGCTGTGAAGCCAGCGGATCTTCACAAATATCCGCATCTTCGCCCGCAGCTTCTTGGCCGCCATCAAATCGACAACATCGCCGTGGCAATTCGAGCGGCCGAGTGTCTTGGTGTTCCAGAGGGCGATATCGTTCGCGGAGTTAATCGTGCAACTTGGCCGGGCCGGCTAGAGAGGATCGGACGCTTTCTCCTCGACGGCGCGCACAATGTATCCGCCGCCAGAGCACTTGCAGCATTCTTGAAAGAGTTCTATCCGCAAGGCGTATGGATGATTTTCGGGGTCATGGCGGACAAGCAGTTTGAGGAGATGATTGCGATACTGAATCCGCATGCTCAGCAACTGATCTTCACGCGGCCGCAAAACAGCCGCGCGAAAGATCCGGCCCATTTGCAGAGGCTCGTGCCCGGCTCATACGCTGCATCAACGGTTACCGAAGCCATTCACTACGCCCGCCTGCGGGCTCCCTCCGACGCGACGGTCCTTATCTGCGGTTCTCTCTACTTGATCGGCGAAGCTCGCGATCTGGTGAAACGCTTCAAACCATGAGACATTCGGGCTACAGTACCGGCGTGGGTCTCCGGCACAAGCTGAGTTATGCGCGCTCGTTGCTGATTACGGCACCTTTGATCTTCTTATACACGGGAATCATGGGATCGATTTCCGTCGCCAGTTCAATCGTCGATGCCCGCGGCCGGATTCAGCATGCCTGCTCTCGGATGTGGGCGCGGATGATCCTGTGGACATGCGGCGTGCGGGTCCGTGTTAGCGGACTTGAAAACATTAAACCGCGCAATTCCTATGTGTTTTGCGTAAATCATCAAAGCCATATGGATATACCGATCATCCTCGCGGCTTTGCCGTTCCAGTTTCGATTCGCTGCGAAGAAACAGTTGTTCCGCTATCCGTTTCTCGGCTGGCATTTGCGCCGGTCCGGTCATGTGCCTATAGATAGAGAGAATCCGCGCGCGGCAGTCAAGTCGCTGCGCGATGCCGCACACACGGTCCGGCAAGGAATTCCCGTCATGATTTTCCCGGAAGGAGCGACCAGCCGCGATGGCAGCATCAAGCCATTCAAGGGAGGCGGCTTCATGCTGGCCACCAAGTCTGATGCTGCAATAGTCCCGATAACCATTCGCGGCTCGCGCGCGGTGCTGGTTCCGAACACATACCACCTCCGCGCAGGTTCGGTGGAAGTCATTGTGGGGCGACCTGTAGGTTCACAAGGTGCTTCGGCCAGCGAGCTTGCACAGCGTGTGCGCGAGGAAGTAGTAACGACATTCAATCATGGAAAAACCTTGGATCGGAATTCCTACTCGGTATCACGAAAAGTCTGAGTACATTGGTCAGATTCGGCATTATCTTGATGCCATCCTATGGGCTGGCGGCCTGCCGCTGATGATTCCAACAGTGGACGATCGCGCCATCATTGCCGACTACATAAAACGCGTCGACGGGGTCCTGTTGCCCGGTAGTCCCACGGATATCGATCCGAAGCATTATGGGGCGGCTGCACACGACAGGCTTGGAAAACTGTATCCCGAGCGCGATGCGACGGATTTTGCCATTCTGGATTTAGTCGATTCGGAGCCGAATATGCCCGTTCTTGGTATTTGTTTCGGCATCCAGAGTTTGAACGTTCATCGCGGCGGGTCGCTCGTCCAGGACATTCCCGCTCTGGTTGAGAGTGCCGTCACGCACGACGAAGACAACGATAAGCCAGCCGCGCGACACATGGTCCGAATCGCCGAAGACAGCCTCATTGGGCGCCTCGCGGGCCGTGCGCAGCTGGAAGTGAACAGCTATCATCATCAGGCGGTCGAGAAGCCCGGCCGCAACCTGCGCCCCGTGGCCTTCGCTAACGACGGGGTGATCGAGGCCGTCGAAGATACGGCCGGCCGGTTCATCGTAGGGGTGCAGTGGCATCCGGAGCGCGGCTGGAAAGAAGATCCATTCTCGAAAACATTGTTCTCAGCGTTTATCGAACAGGCGACCCTTCGTTATAATCAGCGATGATGAATCAGCATCTCACCCGCATTTTTCTCATCCCCTTCGCTCTCTGCGCCTTGGTGTTGACCACGCGCGCGCAATCACGAGCAAATCCAACGGTCGATCAAATGCTTGACGCTCTGGGTGGTCAGGCATTTCTTGATGTGAAAGACATCCACACGACCGGCCGCTTCTTCGGTTTCACTCGCGGTCAACTCAGCGGCGGCGATCTGTTTTCCGACTACATCAAATTTCCTGATATGGAGCGCACGGAATTCGGCGGTCCGAAAAACAAGTCGATTACAGTCAACCGCGGCAAAGAAGGTTGGAAGGTCGAGGGCAAAAAGGATCCCGAGCAGCAGACGCCGGGAGAAGTCGAAGAATTCGTGAAGGGCTTCAAGACCAGCTTTGATTACGTTTTGCGTTTCGTAGTCAAGGATCGTCAGACGACGGTTCAGAGTCTTTCGACGGAGATCATCGATTTCAAAAGAACCGACGTCGTGGAATTGCGAGACGCCACAAAAAATCGCATTCGCTTCTACATTGATCGCGATACTCACCTGCCACTCAAGATGCAGGTGCGGCGGAACGACGATGCGAAGCTCCGCGAGGAACAATACGCGAACTGGCACAAGTTCGAGGGTGTAATGACGCCTCTGTTTATAAGCCGCTATACGGATGGCGTGAAAACAATGGAAATTCGCGCGGAGACGGCCGTTTACAATTCCGGCCTGGCGGATAACCTTTTTACGCAGCTCACGCCTGCGAAGTAGTCCATGAATCCTTCAATTCACGCTACAACGATCATTTGTGTGCGCAAAAAAGGCAAAGTCGCCATCGCTAGCGACGGCCAAGTGACTCTCGGTGAGACCGTCATCAAACATGGCGCTAAAAAGATCCGGCGCCTCTACAACGAGAAAATTCTCGCGGGATTCGCCGGCTCATCCGCTGATTCGTTCGCATTGTTCTCACGTTTTGAAAGCAAACTCGAGCAGTATCACGGCAATTTGAGCCGGGCGGCCGTCGAGTTGGCGAAGGACTGGCGGACCGACCGTGCGTTGCGCCACTTAGAAGCAGTGATGATTGTTGCCGACGATAAACTGACGTTCCTCATTTCAGGCACCGGCGATTTGATCGAGCCCGACGACGGAATCGCCGGAATCGGTTCGGGTGGAGCTTTCGCGCTGGCGGCGGCCCGGGCGTTGAGCAAATACACCGATCTCAGCGCCCGCCAGATTGCGGAAGAGTCGATGCAAATCGCGGCCAAGATCTGTATCTACACGAACGACAACATCAGCATTGAAGAATTGTGAGTGCTAGAATCGACGTATATGTCTTATGTACCTGAGACGATCGAAGAGAGTCCGCATCTGGACGAGCTGACGCCCCGCGAAATCGTGCGCGAGCTCGATAAGTATGTCATCGGGCAGACCGGCGCCAAGCGCGCCGTCGCCATCGCCCTGCGGAACCGCATTCGCCGCCAGAAGCTTGCGCCGGAGTTAGCGGAAGAGGTGATGCCGAAGAACATCATCATGATCGGGCCGACCGGCGTGGGCAAAACCGAAATCGCACGGCGCCTCGCGAAACTTGCCAATTCACCTTTTCTCAAAGTGGAGGCCTCGAAGTTTACCGAGGTGGGATACGTCGGTCGCGATGTTGAATCGATGATTCGCGATCTGGTCGAGATTTCGATCGATATGGTCCGCAATGAAAAGCTGGAAGAAATTGCAGATAAGGCTGAAGCAAATGCCGAGGAACGGATTCTGGACCTGCTGTTGCCTTCAGCTCCTTCTTCCGCGACGTCGGGTGATGAAACCTCCCGCGCCGCAATCGACCAATGGAATCGCACCCGTGAAAAGTTGCGCACACAGCTTCACGACGGGAAGCTTGACGAGCGCACGGTTGAGATCGAAGTGAAGGAGCGGAATTTCCCAGCCTTCGAAGTCATCAGCAATCAAGGCGTCGAGGAAATGGATATCAATATCAAAGATATCCTGCCCGGCTTCTTCGGGCAGCGCACCAAGAAGCGCAAAATGAAGGTCGTTGAAGCGCTCGATTATCTCATCCAGGAAGAGGAACAGAAGCTCGTCGATATGGATCAGGTCACGCGGCTGGCCGTCGAACGCGTCGAGAACAACGGAATTATTTTTCTCGACGAAATCGATAAGATTGCCGGACGTGAATCCGGCCATGGTCCGGATGTAAGCCGGGAAGGTGTGCAGCGCGATATTCTGCCGATCGTCGAAGGCACCACCGTAAACACGCGATACGGTTTTGTGCGTACCGATCACATCTTGTTCATCGCCGCGGGCGCTTTTCATGTCGCAAAGCCGGCGGACCTCATTCCTGAGCTTCAAGGCCGTTTTCCGATTCGCGTTGAGCTCGATTCGTTAACCATTGACGATTTTGTCCGGATCTTGACTGAGCCTCAGAACGCCCTGAT
>QHXA01000812.1:2948-4487 GCA_003222755.1 Acidobacteriota bacterium | reverse complement strand
TTGGAGCACCGCGCTAATGCCGCAATTCTTCCAGATGCAAGATATCGGCGCGATCGTTCCGGAGCTGGAGCTTGCCGTGTTCGGAATGTTCCTGCTCATTTTCGATTTGATGGTTCAGAACAAACGCCGTTTGGGTTATGTCGCGCTGGCCGGCATCGCAATTTCCGGAGCATTTCTTTTCCGATTGTGGAATGTCGAGTTCTTCGCTTATGGCGGAGCCTTGGTTCTGGACCCGCTCTCGCTTTTTTTTAAGGCCATCTTCCTGATTGCGGCTGCGTTATCAATTGCGATCTCGCTGAAGTATCTCGATATCGAACGCGAGAATCACGGTGAGTACTACGCTCTGATTCTGTTTTCGACAATGGGCATGATGTTCATGGCCGGTGCTGTGGATCTCGTCACCCTATACATCGGTCTGGAAACGATGGCGATCGCAACGTACGTGTTAGTTGGTTTCTTGCGCAGCAATCAACGGTCGAACGAAGCCTCGATGAAGTATTTCCTGCTGGGCGCATTTTCCTCCGGCATTTTGCTGTATGGAATGTCGTTGCTTTATGGCTTGGCCGGATCCACTCGATTCGACGATATTGCCGCAGCGCTGTCGCGGCGCCCCATCACGGATCCGATATCTCTGTTGGCGATGATCACGCTCTCGGCGGGCATGTTCTTCAAAGTCGCCGCGGTACCTTTCCATCAGTGGACGCCCGATGCATATGAAGGCGCGCCGACTTCGATCACCGCCTTTATGTCCGTCGCCGTGAAAGCGGCTTCGTTCGCGATGATGGTACGTATTTTCATGATTGCCATTTATCCGTTGCGCCCGCAGTGGATTGCGATTATGGCCGCGGTGTCCGTGTTAACGATGACGATCGGAAACATCGCGGCGATCACACAGTCGAATGTAAAGCGATTGTTGGCGTATTCTTCGATCTCACATGCCGGATATATTTTGATCGGTTTCATCGCCGGCAATGCAACCGGGCTTACGGCCGTTGGTCTGTATCTGCTGATCTACACGTTCACGAACATCGGTGTATGGACTGTGATTGTGGCGCTGAGGCGGAAGGACGTCATCGGCGAACATATCGATGACATGGCAGGATTGTATTTCAAGCACCCTGGAGCTGCGGTCCTGATGTTAATTTTCCTGCTCTCCCTTGCCGGCATCCCGCCCACTGCTGGCTTTATTGGCAAGTACTATCTCTTCGCCGCAGCGATTGAAACCGGTCACAACGTTTTAGCCGTTATCGCCGTCCTGAATGCCGCGATTTCGTTGTATTTCTACTTTCGAATCGTGGTCTCGATGTTCATGCGAGATGCGACGGAAAAGACGGGCCTCACGTTCGCCCCCGGTCTTTCACTGGCGTTGGGCATCGCCGTCATCTTCACCATGGTGATCGGCATCTACCCCGACCCGTTCATCGCGCTAGCCCGCCACGCCGTACCGTTGGGCTTCTGAAGACGTGCGTTCAAGTTTCTCCATTTTGCGCACGCCGGAGGCGTGTCAGGAAATTAGCCGGGGTTAAGCGAGCGGGAGCG
>QHXA01000812.1:2223-2766 GCA_003222755.1 Acidobacteriota bacterium | reverse complement strand
ATGCCGGCTTAGCCGGCGCGGACACCGCGCTAGTCTTTTGCTTGACTGTAACGAGCAACGCTGATATCGGAAGTACTGCAATCCACGAACTTACGGAGGAAAAATTATGCGCATTCGGCATTGCGTGCTTTCGCTCTGCGTATTGGTCACCGCTTCTTTTGCCCAGGATGCTTCCGCGATGCAACTGACCAGGGACATTAAAATCATCTCGAGCACCGGCGCGCGTGCTCTGGTGGACGCGTGTGCAGCGTGGGCCGAGAAGAATAAGCAAATCGTGGCGATAGCGATCCTGGATTGGGGCGGCAACCTCATCGAGTCCCACGCCATGGAAGGGGCGCCGATGAACGCTATCGACACGGCGCTGTTGAAAGCGAAATCAGCCCTGCGATGGCGGCGTCCAACTTCGGAAACGAACAAGATGGTGCGGAGCGGCGAAAACTTGGCTCCCACGTTCATGAACGACTTCCCGCAACCGGGTGCGCTTCCCATCATCCTTAACGGTCAGGTCGTAGGCGCAATGGGTGTCTCCAGCGCTCAAGGCGA
>QHXA01000812.1:0-1937 GCA_003222755.1 Acidobacteriota bacterium | reverse complement strand
CCTTACGGACTTGATGCCTCCACCATAGCTCATTGCGAAGAACGTATTCCCATCACTCATGTGAATGGTCTCTCCGGCGGAAGTGGTGAAACTGGGGGTGTCCCTACCGAGCTTCGTTCTAATACCGCCGGCACCGAGTACAAGGAACGGAGTCACCTGACGGGCAACCGGCCAGTCCTTCGCGGAAAAATTGTAATCTCCTGCCAGTTCCCATAACAGGCCGCGGCTTTTGGGATCGATACCGTTCACTTCAAACTGATTGAGATACCCAACGTGGGCTTCCAACTCGAAGCTTGGATCAAAGAAATATCCGGCCTTTAGGCCGTACATACCTTGATCCTTTATTCGCCCAACATTGGTGTGGCCGGCCCAGACAAAGCCGCCATACGGATGAAATTCATACTTTTGAGCAAGCAGTGCCGGCGCTCCAAGAACCATGACCAGCACGCCCATCAAAAGTACTCGCTGCCAGTTCCCCTTCATATGTAGCCTCCCTTTTGCGACAAAGCTTTAAATAGATTTGTCCGAAACCATTGCGCGCTTGATCCAGCAAATTAGAGTCCCACGCTGGAACTGATGTTCAATGGCTATGTCAAGCGATTTATGAGGGGAATCCAGCCGGTTCCGTTTGAGCGGTGAACCCTTCGTACACACCAGAAGCCCGAGGCTGCCACCGCATCGTCCTCAAGTGGCACTGGTATGCTGCTGGTGTTATTGGCAGGTTTCCGCAATCGGCTCGATGGAATTCACATTGATCCGGTTGCCGGCAGGCGAGCGGACGATGACGCCTTTCACCTGGACCTTTTTCCCCACGTTTGTCGGGGCCTCGAAATTCTCGGCATCCGCCATTCGAAACGTGTATTGCCCGAGCGGGCGGTCCTGAGAAGCTTTCAATTCCTTTTCAATCTTTTTGAAGGAGTCTCGAGTACGGACAGGTTCGCTGGCGTTAATCAATACCCACCTGTTCTCGCCGGTTTCAATCAGACAGCCGACACTCAAGACCGGCGCAAAATTGGGCACGGGTTTCGGGCCGTCCTTCCCGACGACATCAACTTTATCGAGCACGTCCGGCTTTAGTTCAGTAGAACCCGCGGGCATTTCATTGGTCTGCAGCACGTAGGAAATGATATCGACGTAGGTTTGGTCGGAAAGGCTGCCTGGGTTGCCGCGCGGCATTGTGGCTTTCATATCCAGGAACAACGTTTCGAGATTGTCTTCCCGGCGGCGCTCCATGAAGAATTCGCCTTTCATTGCGCCCTCGATACCGGTTAGATCCGCTTTATGACATCCGACGCAATATTGCGTGTAGGCAGCCTGGCCGCGCTGAGCTTGTGGTGCGGCATACACGCCATCCCATACCGTCTTTTCAGGCGGAGCCGCTACCAACCACAAAGGCACAAAGACACAGAGCCAAACCGCTCCCTGTCTTTGTGTCTTTGTGGTGAACACGAAGATTCTTGTTACGTGGTCTTCTTTAGTTCGACGAGCCGGAGAGCATTGAGGGTTTTGCCCCCGACATTGAATTTGACAAACCGGAAGCCGCGGCTGTCGTACGGATATTCGGTCGCATTGTCGTCCGTATTTTTAACAGCTTGTCCTTCTTCCATTCCGAGAACATCGCGCATTGTCTTCAGGTCGCCGGTTGTCAAAAGCTTTTGCAGCTTTGCATCCGCAACTTTCTTCGCGAACGCCTGATTGATCTCGATCTTGAGAGCCCTGCCTGTGAGTTTGTGCGTGTAAAGGAAGATTCCATTCCCCTGATAAATGGTCAAATACTCGTCCGGCAGCGTGCGGGTATTTTCAAATGCGCCGAGATTTTTCTCCACGTCTCGCGTCTTGTCGCCGAGTTTCACGCCGAGGACGCTGATGTTGCGGCTGGTCCAACCCGGGTGGCTGGTGATGTCATCTTTCGTAACTTCATAGATGGGGACGTTTTC
>QHXA01000139.1:2790-11470 GCA_003222755.1 Acidobacteriota bacterium | reverse complement strand
GGAACAATCTGATCACGGATCCGCGGAAACCGATGCAGAACCGCGCCATTCAAAGCCATTTTTCCCCCGGGTCGGTCTTCAAGGTCTTCATGGCTGCCGCCGGATTAGAGGCGGGGACACTCAATCCGCTACACGCCGTCTATTGCCCCGGATACGCGACCTTCTACGGACATACCTTCGCGTGCGACAAACATGAGGGCCATGGAACCTTAAGTTTGCACAACGCGATTGTCAGTTCGTGCAATGTGTTCTTTTACGATGTCGGCAATGAACTCGGCATCAGCCGCATCTCCCAATACGCAACAATGATGGGTTTGGGACGAAAGACGGGTGTCGATCTTCCCAGTGAAGATGCCGGCTTGATCCCCTCGGAGGCGTGGAAACAACGCGTCTACAAGGCCAAGTGGTATGCAGGTGAGACGATTTCTGTCGCGATCGGGCAAGGTTACGTGAGCGTCACACCCATACAGGCCGCGTGGGCAATGGCCGGGCTCACAACCGGCGGCCGGTTGAGGCAACCGCATTTGGTGAATCCGCACGATTTGAAAAAGCTTGGATTGCCGGCAGGCGAGATCGTGGAGGAGGATTACCCCATTCACGCATCAACGGTAGATATTGTCACGACGGCGATGTGGGGGGTTGTGCATGAGACCGGAGGAACCGGTTATCGCGCCAAGATCGAAGGCTTCGATGTTGCCGGAAAGACCGGCACGGCCCAAGTTGTTGGCAAGCAGGCGAATTTGAAAGGTCAAGCGTATAAAGACAACGCCTGGTTCGTCGGCTTCGCGCCTTACCGCAATCCGGAAATTGTCGTCGCGGCTTTTGTTGAAAACGGCGGTTGGGGAGCGGAAGCTGCCGCTCCGGTCGCCCACGCCGTGTTAGAGACCTATTACAAAAAGAAGACCGGGCAGTTCGATGGGAAGCTCAACACAGTTGCGGCGAATTGATGTGAATTGCGGAACGCAGACTTAAGCTTGTTTTGCGCACCGCGGAGCGGTGGTAGGAAATTAGCCAGGGGTACGCGTTTTTTGCGTACCCCTGGAATACGCTGCCGCTGGCTTAACCCCGGGCTAATTTCCTGACACGCCTCCGGCACGTGCGGTAGGATTTGCGCAATGATGATCCAGCCTCTTAGGTCCAAGCGACGCTGGAAGGACTTCGACTGGCTGTTATTGGCCGCGGCAGCTTGCTTATCCATCGTCAGTCTCGTCGAGATTTACAGCTCCACGATGGCGCAGCCCATGGAAAAGTTTTTCATGCGGCAACTGGCCTGGGTGTGTGTCGGCATCGTTCTTCTTTTCATTGTCGCCGCAATCGATTACCACCTGATCACGGATCACATTCCTTGGGTCTATATCCTTGCGATCGCCGCTCTGATCTACACATTGGTATTGGGCCACCGGGTTTCCGGGTCCAAAAGCTGGGTCACGTTAGGGCCGGTCACCTTTCAGCCCTCGGAATTAATCAAGATGGTTGTGGTGGTTGCACTCGCGCGATACCTCTCGGAGCTGCGAAGCAGCCGGTACATGACTTTCATGCAGATCGCGAAAGCTTGCATGATTTCTCTCGTGCCGATGGGCCTCGTGGCCCTGCAACCCGATTTGGGGACCGCGCTGACGTATTTGCCGCCGATCGCCGTGGGCCTTTTCATCCGTGGTGTCCGGCCGGGGGTACTGTTTTCGTTAGCATTGGGCTTTGTGTTAATCCTTCCGGTATCTTGGCTGGTTCTGAAGCCCTACCAGAAGGAACGCATTTTAACCTTCCTCGATCCTGAGAGAGATCCGTTGGGCAAGGGTTATCAAGTGACCCAGTCCAAGATTGCGATCGGTTCGGGAGGGTTGCTGGGCAAAGGCGTTTTCCGTGGGTCGCAGAATCGACTCGGATTTTTGCCGACCCGCCACACCGACTTTATATTTTCGGTTGTTGGCGAAGAACTCGGCTTTGCCGGAGTGATGCTCACGCTTGGACTACTGGCGTTTATCATTTTCCGTTCGGTTCACAATGCGCAGACCGCACGGGACAACCTGGGACTGTTTATTGTGATGGGTACTGTTGGGACTTACTTTTTCCATCTCATCATCAATGTGGGGATGGTTATTGGGTTCATGCCGACCACCGGCATACCTCTGCCGTTTTTAAGCTACGGCGGATCGTCTGTCCTGACAGCCTTCATCGGTCTGGGGCTGGTCCTGAGCGTACGCCGCTGCCGCTACGTGAATTGACATGGAGCGTGCTATATTGCGGTCCAGGCGCGATTTGACTCTTTAACCAGCGGGCGTGGGCGCCCGCAACACGCGTCAAGATTTACCAAGTTTTTTGCCCGTTTGTGAGTTGAGCGTTTTCCCGTGTCGGGCAGGGACAAGGGGGCCGCCCCCTCGTCCCCTGAAGAAATGCTCCTCCGGGCACAGGAGTTTCCCATGACAATACGCGACTTTTGCCGCCCGGCAATGGGTCTCGAGGTGTCCCTGTGCGCTGCCAGAGACGGGCACAGGAGTGTCCATGCAAAAAGAACTGATCATTTCAACAACACCTCAAGAAACAAAGCTTGCCATCCTGGAAGATGATGAGCTTGTCGAATTTTACATTGAGCGGCATCGCTCGCAGGGCATCGTCGGCAACATATATAAAGGTAAGGTAACGAAAGTTCTTCCCGGCATGCAGTCCGCGTTCGTGGACATCGGACTCGAGCGGGATGCGTTCCTTTACGTTTCGGATTTCTTCGAAGACACCGAAGAGTACGAAAAGATCGTCTCCACCGTTGAAGAGGAAGTGGCGGAGCTGCAGGAGGGCGGCCGTGGAAAAGCCCCTGTCACGCTAACTATTGCAACGGCTCCGGCTGCGGTTCCGCCAGTATCTGAGGGCACGGCTGAACAGACTCCGGTCACGGCCATACAGCCCATTCCGGGTGAAGTCTTGAGTGAAGCTGAGGCCCTCATCCGGCCGGCCGGCCCATCCTCTCCCGCAGGAAGGACGGACATCGATACGACACCGGCGATTGCGATGGGTGGTCCATCCGGTCCATCGGGTCCAGGCGCTCACGAGGATTACGATCGCCGGGGCGCTCGAGGCCGCAGGGACCGCGATCGGCGCGGCAAGAAACCCAAGATCCCTTCATTCGAAACCAAATCGTACGAACCTCGTCCGGAAGAGCGAGAGCGAACATATAGCAGCCTCGAAGTATTACCGGGCGAGTCGCTTGCGAAGCTCGCCCGGCGCGCCGAGCCTCAACCGCAAGGGGCCGAGAAACCCTCATCTGGCGGTTTCTCAGAAGGAGAGGAAAACGCCCCGCTGGGAGCCGTCGCGGAAGAGCCGCCTCCGGTGACCGAGGCCGAGCCACGGTTGCAGACGCGATCGCCTATTCCGCCCGAGATTACCGAAGGCGGCGTTATGACCGAAGGATCGGCGGTCTCGCCAGAGGTCCCACCGACTGCAGCGGAGCCCGAAGCACCCAAAAAGCGTACGGAGTCCGAGGAGTCGGATGAACCTCCCTCTTCGAACGCGCGTATTACCGATCGCTCCGACAGGTATCAATTCGCCCATCGCTCCTCCAACCGCCGCGCGCGTCGCGGTCGCGGTGGCCCGCCGCCGGTAAAGGCCGAGGAACACCGAATTAATGGTCACTTGCCGAAGCCGAGCCCGACGATTTCGGAACTGCTGCGGGAAGGACAAGAGATTCTGGTCCAAGTCTCAAAAGAGCCGCTCGGAAAGAAGGGGGCCCGCATCACGTCTCATATCGCGCTGCCGGGACGGTATTTGGTTTATATGCCGACGGTGGACCATGTGGGTGTCTCACGCAAGATCGCAACCGATGAAGAACGATCTCGACTCAAGCGAATCATTCACGAGCATCGCAACGGTTTGCCGGGCGGCTTCATCGTCCGCACGGCGGCTGAAGGACGCGGTGAAGACGAATTCGTTCAAGACATCCGATTTCTCGGCAACCTCTGGGCGGACATTCGCGCCAAGAGCGAAAAAAAATCTGCACCCGCATTGATCCATCGAGAAATGAATCTCGTGCAGCGCCTGCTGCGCGATCAGCTCTCGCCGGATTACCGCGCGATCCGTTTGGATACCGAAGCAGAGTTCGCAACCGTGCTGGACTTCGTGAGCAAGTTTCAACCTGCACTGGTGAATCGGGTGAAACTGCATTTGAAGGACACACCGATTTTCGAAGAATATGGTCTGAACACCGAAATCGAAAAAGCGCTGCGACCGAAAATCTGGCTGAAATCCGGTGGGTATATCGTGATCAACCAAACGGAAGCCCTGGTGGCGATCGACGTGAATACCGGAAAGTATGTCGGCAAATCGAACCGGCTCGAGGATACGATCGTTCGCACCAATGTCGATGCGGTGCATGAGATCGTTCGCCAGATTCGCTTGCGAAATTTGGGCGGCATTATTGTGGTGGATTTCATCGACATGGAAGAGAAGAAGAACCGCCAACGCGTGATGGCGGCTCTCGAAGAAGCCGTCCGCGCGGACCGCGTTCCTTCAAAAATTCTGCAATTCAACGATTTCGGACTCGTAGCTATCACGCGCAAGCGCACGCAACCCTCGCTCGAGCGCACGCTGTGCCGGCCCTGTTCCTACTGCAACGGTTCAGGTTGGTCGAAGTCGCCGGAAACGATCTGCTACGAGATCCAACAGGAGATCAAGAAAATGGCGCACCTTTTCGATAGCAAAGAGATCACTGTGCGCGTGAATCCAGACATCGCGAAGGCCCTGAAGAGCGGCGAATTCGTTTCGCTCAATGAAATCGAAGATTGGACGAAGAAGGACATTATCGTGAAGTCCGATCCGCTCTTGCACGAGGAGCACTTCGACATTTTCTGACTCCCAGGAGAGCACCTTGAAAGAACAGTCGCCGTTTGATGTCGCGATCATCGGAAGTGGGCCGGGCGGATACGTGGCGGCGATTCGCGCGGGTCAGCTCGGTTTGAAAACCGCCGTCATTGAGAAGGATACACGATACGGCGGCACCTGCCTTTTGCGAGGCTGCATTCCCACCAAAGCGTTGTTGCGTGATGCGCATTTGTTTCAGGAGATCAAGCGAGCTTCGCAACAAGGTCTATTTAAAACGGGGGATATCGGAATCGATTTCGGAAAGATTCAAGATCGGAAGAGGGACGTCGTGGAGAAGATGGCTAAAGGCGTCGAGTTCCTTTTTCGCAAAAACAAGGTCACGGTGTTCAAAGGCTACGGCACGGTTGTTGCTCCGAACAAAATTGTAGTCAAGGGCGACGGCGCATCGATGGAAGTCGCCGCCAAAAACATCGTGATCGCCACGGGATCTGAAGCGCGGTCGCTGCGGGGTTACGACTACGATGAGAAGACGATTCTGAGCAATGTGGGCGCTCTGGATCTGAATCACATTCCGAAATCGATGTTGATCGTTGGCAGTGGCGCCGTCGGCGTGGAATTTGCTTCGATCTACAACAGCTTCGGCACAAAAGTGACGCTCATCGAGATTCTGCCGAATGTGGTGCCACTCGAGGATGAAGAGATTTCAAAGGAACTGAAGCGAGTCTTCACAAAGAAGGGAATTGAGATTTACACCAAGGCGAAGCTTGAGAGCGCGAAAGCTACGGAAACCGGCGTGGAGGTCGTCTTTCAAACCGAAAAAGGTGAGGTCAAGAAGCACACTGTCGAGAAAGTGCTCATGGCAACCGGCCGCGGTCCCAACACCGCGAACATCGGTCTCGACAAGCTCGGCGTGGCCATGGAACGCGGATTTGTGAAGGTCAATGAGTACATGCAGACGACTGTGAACTCTGTTTATGCCATCGGCGACATCACGCCGTCGCCGCTGCTGGCTCATGTTGCACAGCAAGAAGGCATCGTTTCGGTGGAGAAGATCGCCGGCAAACACGCTGTTCCCATCAATTACAACCACGTGCCCTCGTGTACGTATTGCGATCCGCAGGTCGCGAGCGTTGGATTGACTGAAGCCAAGGCGAAGGAAGCGGGTTATACAGTAAAGGTTGGAAAGTTTCCGTTCACAGCTATAGGCAAAGCTAAAATTGAGGATGCGAGTGATGGTTTCGTCAAGATTGTTGCTGATGCGAAGTACGGCGAAATCCTCGGCATCCACATGATTGGCAATACCGTCACCGAAATGATAGCGGAGGCTGTTGCGGCGATGGCGCTGGAAGGGACTGTGGATGACCTGGTCAACACAATCCATGCGCACCCGACTCTTGCGGAGGCCACGCATGAAGCAATGGAGAACGTGTTCGGCGCCGCTATTCACATATGAGCAATCGGCCCGCATGGCTTAAAGTCCGCATTCCCAGCGGCGAGAATTTCTTCGAAGTTCGCCGGATTCTCCGATCTCATCAACTCCACACGATTTGCGAAGACGCGATGTGTCCGAACATTGCCGAGTGTTGGGGCAAGCATCGCACGGCGACATTCATGATCCTCGGCAATGTTTGCACGCGCGCTTGCGCGTTCTGTGCCGTGACGAGCGGCCGGCCCACCGAATACGATTTGATGGAACCCGCGCGCGTTGCCGCAGCAATTGCGGATCTGAAGCTGAAGCATGCGGTGATCACATCCGTTGATCGCGATGATCTGGCCGATGGCGGCGCGATGATCTTCGCTGAAACCGTACGGCAAATCCGAAAGCTGGATCATGAGGTGAAGATCGAACTGCTGACGCCCGATTTCCAGGGATCGCTGGAGTCGGTCCGAACGATTATGGATGCGGGGCCGGATATCTTTTCTCACAACATCGAAACTGTCCGGCGGCTGTATGCGAGTATCCGATTCAAGTCAGACTACACGAGATCATTCGGCATTTTGAAAGCAGCGAAGGCAATGGATTCGCGCGCTTTCATCAAGACCGGCATCATGGTTGGTCTTGGAGAAGAAACGGAAGAGATCGTTGAATTGATCGGGCATGCGGTGGAAGCGGGTGTCGATATTCTCACGATCGGGCAGTATCTCCGGCCATCGACAAAGCACGCGGAAATCAAGAAGTACTACCATCCGGACGAATTCAACGAGCTTCGTGAGGTTGCTCGCGGTCTTGGTATTCGATGGGTCTTCTCCGGCCCGCTAGTCCGCAGTTCTTATCATGCTGAAGATGTGTTCGAGCAGATGTTGCAACATTAAAATTCAGGCAAAAAAAGCACAAAATTCGCAAAGGAGTCTTTTGTGAATTTTGTGCCTTTTTGTGGCTAAAGTTTTCCGCTAGTCCAGCGGCTCCAGCTTAACGATCGACGCGCCGTGGTTGTTCCCTACCCAGAACGTTACCGGCACCGTCGAGTTATCCACGAAAACCCGCCGGATATTCGTGAACCGTGGAAGTAGGTATTCCGTGATTGCACTGGTCTGCGGGTTGAGGCGCAGCACGCGATCACTGAACTCGCCTCCGGACCAGACTTCGCCATCTTTATCTGCTGTTGCGTCATAAGGCCAGGACTCCGGCGTTGGCGCGGGCCATTCTTCAAAGCGTTCCGTTGCGCTATCGAACATTCCGATGCGATTGGCGCGATTCTCCCCAAACCACAATCTGCCGCGCGAATCCATCATGCCGCGACGCGGAGCCGAGCTGCGTGCCGGTGTTTGGTACAGCGTGATCTTCCCGGTTTTGGCGTCAATCCTTCCGATGTTCTCGCGCCCGAAGACCGTGAAGTAAACATTATTCTGACTGTCGGAGATGACGTCGTAGATGTTCGGGCGCGGAATGCGATACGGCTCGAAGACTTCGAACTTCCCGGACTTCACGTCGAGACGCAAGACCGTGTACGTTCCCGCGTCCTGCGACCACACCTTACCGTCGATTTTGTGATGCTCCGGACTCACCTGATTCACCTGAACATGATCGCCGTTCAGCTCCGGCGGCAAACTCCATGTCTGGAACTTCTCGGTCTTTTTATCGAACTTCGCCACGCCGCCCTGAAACTGCATACCGAGCCAGATGTTTTCGTCTTCATCAAACCTCACAGCGAGGCTGCCGGTCGGCATATGGCGTTTGAGCAGCGGTACCTCGTAATCAGTGACATTGCCCGTTCTGGGATCGAGCTTTCCCAGGATCTGTTCGCCGAAGCTGGCGTACCAGGCTGTGCCTTGCGAATCCACGATCACGTCATGCGGTTGTCTGGTGCGCTGCGGCAGATCGTATTCCGTGTAGATGACCCTGGTCGCTCTGCCTTTCGGCCGTGCGTGTGTTTTGAATGGATAGTTCCATTGTGGGACCGAACTGAGATTCACTGTGCTGAGATACCGTGCCTGCCGGCGCCATCCTTCCCGCCGCTGCTCGAGCGGTTCTTCGCCGCCGCCGACCCGAGGCGCAACGAGTTTTTGAATCATCATAGGGAAGGAGAGCTGCGGATACGTGGACATGCGTTCTATTAGGGCGGTGAGCTTCTCGACATCGTAATGCGATCGAGCAACGCGTTCCAGCGTGTGGCAGTGCGTGCAAGCGCGGATCGATGCTTTCTCTTGTTCGGTACCAGGAAAGCTTTCGAGCCATTCGGCATTGGACAGCTGGGACGCGAGATCATGGGTCTTCGTAAGCTTGAGGTCGGCGGTTGCAGTCTGGCCTGCTGTAAGATGCACTTCGCGCGGACCCTCCACATCGTATCCAACGGCTCGGATACGAAGCGCATATTGGCCGGCCTGCAATTTTGCCGAAGGAAAACGGTAGCGGCCTTGCTCGTCGCTGACGACC
>QHXA01000139.1:0-2766 GCA_003222755.1 Acidobacteriota bacterium | reverse complement strand
CTGACGAGCACGCCGTCCATTGCGCCTTCGTCGGCTGAGCTAATTAACCCAGTTAATGCGACCGACGATTGTGTCTGCGCGCTGCCTGAGAAGATACCGGCCAAGCCGAGGATGACGAACGCCAGCAAGAGAACCTGTTTATACATGGGAAAGCCTCCCGTCGTTTTGGAGAGTATATGGCGCGAGGAATGAATCTACAAACCAGGCCCCAACAGTAAAGCCGGTGCGTCGGCAGCTAATTTACATACTGTCGAGGTGTTCTTGCTTTAAATTAACTGGATATGTCCTGGAAGTCGGCCACGCTTTCGAGCGTGTTTTTTCTAACTCTTATCCTTGCAGCCGTTGGTGTATCTGCCCAAGCCGAGCGGTACGACAGGAAGTTTTTCATTCAACTCCGGGGCGTCTTCGGCAGGTTCAGGGACACGGACCTTGAACGTGTTTTCGAGAGGGCTGAGCCGATCCAATGCTCTGAACTCGTGAATGAGGACGGCGAGTGGCGGACCGTAGCATTCTTCAATGAAAAACGTGAACTGGGCGACTGGTACCACAGCAGCTTCGATGAAGTCAAAAACGATCTGGCGATGTTTATCTTCAAGGGCATTTGCCGCGGCGAGCACGGACCTGTTCAGCTCACGACAAAGTTTCCGGTCACTGAGACCATTGACGCCTATAACCAAAGACGAATCGGCCTTGATGAGATTGCTGTCAACGATAACGTTCCCGTGAGGGCTGTGTTTAATTCCCAAACACGAGCGTACAGCTTTGATCTTCCTTATCTGTTCTTGGTGAGCCAGCACGATAACGAAAGCATCTATAGCCTGAACCCTCCAACGCTCGCTGAAAGATACAGGTACGTTAGAGATGTCATCGATCATTGGGATTGTAAGTCGGTCACGGCTGAGAGCGTGACCTACCACTTCTTGATTTGCCGGACCACGACCCTGCCGCGCAATACCGCCGACAGAAGCCAGGCCCGAGCTGCATTCGGCGCATCCGCTTATCTCATCTTGTCGGATGGCAAGGAAGCGTCGTCGAGCGTGAAGTTGACGTTTGATGACTCGGACAATTCAAAGCACATCATTGAGGACGCCAGCGTCACGAATGCTGCGGCCGATGGCGGAGCGCCAGGTGCGCGGGGTTCTGATGTGTGGGAGACTCCGGATTCTGATGAAAAAATCTTGGATGTGGTGCGAGATGAATTCAGGATACGCTTCGCACGCCAGACATGGGCGGAGCGGATCGGCGCGATACAAGTCCTATCCGGGAAGAAACTGTTGAGTCTGGAATCGGCAAATCCGGCCACCGGTGTCGATTATTGTATCTGGCTGCCCGGCGCACCGACCAATACCAACAAGCTGTTGGCGAGCGATCGCGACGAACCAGTTACTTACTCGGTAACGGCGCACGATCAAGACGGCCTCTCACCCACTTCGATCATCATCAATATCGGTACGCCGGCGGGCGCTCATTTGGGCGCGCTCCAGTGTATGTTTCCTCGGGCGTCGTCTGCCGCAAGTGTCGCTTTCAGCCGCTGGACTGCGATCGTCGGTGATTATCTCGCGCTCGAAGTGAGACCGTAAGGTTTCTGCCGTATAATCTTCCCGCTTCATGCGCTGCCTTTTTGTGGCTAAATATCCCAACACGAACCAATCTAGGAAGGAGAAACAATGAAACGTATTCTTTGGAGTCTAGTTTGCATTCTCGGCATGAGTGTTTTTTGTTCTGCTCAGACCCTTTTTTATCTTCCGCAGATCGCGGATGGTTTCCAGGCGAGTGGGACTGCCTGGATAACAGGGATTGCAATTACCAACCCAGCGGCGACCGGTACGCCGGTGGCGAGCGGTACCATCACGTTCAGGCAGGACAATGGTTCGCTGTGGAACATCTCTTTTGTCGACGAGCAACAGCGGCCGGTTGCCAGCGGAAGCTCGATTCCGTTTCAGGTTGCGGGGGGCCAGACGAGATTTTTCATCTCGACGGGGGGGCCGGCGGCCCTGAATACAGGTTACGCGACAGTGAGTTCGAATCTATCTGTCTCCGGAGGGGCTGTCTTCATTGAATTCGGTAATCTCGGCGCCTTTCGAATCGGTGAAGCAGGAGTTCCCAGTTCGTCTGCCCTGACGAGGCAATCGGTTATCGCCATAAAGACCAATAATGAAAACACCGGAGTCGCCGTCGCGAGTCCCGGCGGCAGCGCCGCCACGGTTACCTTTCAGTTGCTGGATACGAATGGCACGCCGGTGGTTTCGGCTGTCAATCGAGCGATCGCAGCAAACGGCCATACCGCATTCTTTGTCAGCGAGCTTTTCCCAACTCTCCCGTCGCCCTTCTATGGGACGATGCAGATCACGAGTAGCACGCCGGTTGCGGTTCTTTCGTTGCTTTTTGAAGAGGGTGGAGTTTTTGCGACGCTCCCAGTGTTTCCACTTCAGTGAAACCGGCGACACGTCGCGATTTCGCAAGAGGCGGATACAACAATGAAATGAGTGTTGGCCGCCTCTTGCCGTTTCAGGTTTCTAAGGCGCGGGTGTGGCAGGTTTCAACGTAACAACAGGTGACGGAAGCCGGGAACCGACGGGGCCGGTGAATTCTTCTTTGGTTCCATCATCGTAATACTGGATGAATTTCCACGTCAGGTTCGAGCCTTGTTTTGGATTTATTCCAAGCATTCCGAATTCGACGAACTCGTAAGGTTGAATCTTACCGGTCCAGGTTGCCCCAATAATGTTTCCCTTATCATCCTTCTTAAAATCGATCTTCCAACCC
>QHXA01000138.1 GCA_003222755.1 Acidobacteriota bacterium | reverse complement strand
ATAACTACGAACGCTCTGATCGTCGTCTACCACCAGAATGGATCTTTTACTCATTGTTTTCTACCCTCCGACTTTCTTGGTAGTCCCCAGTCCGTGCACTCTTAGACACCACGCGCGCCGCGGGTTTCAGACAGGAGTGCAATGGGAGTTCCAACGTGAAGAAGCAGCAGCATCAGAGTGGAAGGAGAAAAGTAACTCTCTGGTTACAGGGGACTTTGGCCATTGTGGGCGAATTTCCTACAACCGTGGCCGCCAGAATTCTCATAGCTGTGAAACCCGCGCCGGATGGGCGTCTACGGACCACAGTGGTCTTCGGGAGTACCCCGGCCAATCGAGAATGGTGTGGATTAACTCGAACTTGCCCACCGCTGGATGGCGGAGAACAGAACGCTCATGTCCAGTATGGGCTTGGCCACGTAGTCGTTAAAGCCGGCAGCGAGGTACTTCTCGCGATCACCAACCATGGCATGGGCCGTCAGCGCAATCACAGGCAGGTCGTGTAATTGCGGGTCGTCACGAAGGCGACGGAGGATCTCGGTTCCATCCATTTCCGGCAGTGAAATATCGAGAATAACGACATCCGGTTTGTTCTTTCTGAAGCCTTCGATTGCCTCTAGGCCACTGGCAAACTCCATGATTTCGTACTGGTCCTCGAGTATCGTTCGAATGATTAAACGATTGTCGGAATTGTCGTCTACCACCGCGACTTTGCGCATGTTATGCAAATAATAACACGCGGATTACGGGCGCATGCGTGGGGGGAGCCCGCTCGTGAGGAGCGGAGTGAGCCTCCCCCAAACGTCAAAGAAGTTAGGAGGGTTTCCATGCTGGAGCTTGGTTATTCGCTCTCGAGTGAGGAGCATCCGCCATTCGATCTGGTGCGTTTTGCGCAACGTGCGGAGCAGGTGGGCTTTTCGTTTGCGCTGATTTCCGATCATTTTCATCCATGGACCAACAAGCAAGGACAAAGTTCTTTCGCCTGGACGGTCATCGGCGCAATTGCCGCAACAACGCGGAAACTGCGGCTTGGTACAGGCGTGACTTGTCCCACGATCCGCATTCATCCCGTCATCATCGCGCAGGCGGCGGCTACGGCAGCCGCTATGATGCCAGGCCGATTCTTTCTTGGACTTGGGACCGGTGAAAACTTGAACGAACATGTGGTCGGTCAAAAATGGCCGCCTGCTGCTGTTCGTACGGAAATGCTCGAGGAAGCCGTCAGTGTCATTCGCGCCGTTTGGAAGGGCGGCAATAAGAGCCATCGCGGCCGGTATTTCACAGTGGAGAATGCGTGCCTCTTCACGCTGCCAAAAGAACCGCCACCGATCTATATTGCCGCCGGCGGACACAAGATGGCTGAAGTTGCTGCCCGCATCGGCGACGGCCTCATCACGGCTGGCGATGAAGGACCCGTCATCAAACACTTCAATAAGGCAGGCCGCCCCAAAAAGCCGAAGTACTCCCAACTCACCGTCTGCTGGGCGAAGACGGAGAAGGAAGCGCGCCGCATCGCTCACGAATGGTGGCCGACGTCGGCATTTCCTTGGGCTTTGCTGTCGGAGTTAGCAATGCCCGAGTATTTTGAGGCAGCGGCGAAGAACGTGAGTGAAGACGAGGTCGCGGAAGCCATCTTGTGCAGTCCCGATCCCGAGAAGCACATCAACAAAATCCGAGACGCGGCCAAGGCAGGCGCCGATCACGTTTATGTGCATCAGGTCGGGAAAGACCAGGAAGGATTCTTCCGTTTTTATGAACGGCAGGTACTGCCGGAGTTTGGGATTAAGGCGCGACGGGTCGCTTGAAAACCGCTCCTACGTTGCCTTCGCATTCAGCAAATCGACATACCAACCGATAATTCGGTTGATCAACTCGACTGTTACGGGCGGGCACTCGATCCCGGTGTTCTTCAATGCATCGAGGGCGCGGCGGCAGTCGAAGCGCGGCTCCCCTTGCAGATATTGGTAATAGAAGGCCATTCGCTTTTGAAACAGCGATTCCCGCTTGGTCATCGGCGTCTTCAGAAACGAATTCTCCCCGACCAGTTGGATACCTTCCGCTTGCAGTAGCCGGCAAATATTCGGGAGCCACATCCGATTCTCTGTTGGAGAAGGATTCGCCAAATGATATGTGCCGCCGGCGCTGTCGGGACGGCGCGATATCTCGATCATAGCGTCGACGACGTAATCGATAGGGACGAAGTTCAGCGTGTGAGTCTCGACGCCAAGCACACGCAACGGCACCTTCACGGGTCCCGGTTGTGGAGACATTCGCCGGCGAAAGCGCTGAAGCATTGCCCATAGCGCGCGAATGAACGCATACACGCCGTGGAAATGCGTCGCACGCCCCGATTTGGAATCACCGATCACAATGCTCGGACGATACACGGAAGCAACGATGGCTCCTTTGCTTTGTTCGTCTGCAATCAGCAACTCGGCCTGGCATTTCGATTCCTCGTACGCGTTCTTGAATCTCTGTCCAACGTTGATTTCGGTTTCTAATGCAACGTCCTGTCGATCGCCGGCGATATACGCGGTGCTGACGTGTTGAATTCGGCGGCTCGGCATCTGTTTGACCAGATCAATAACATGGCGGGTTCCGTCGACATTCATACGGTAGATCTCTTCCCGATCTTGTTCCTGAAACGACAGCGATGCCGCGCAGTGCCACACTTCATCGGTTGCGGATACGATCTGCTTCCGCGCGCATTCGTTCAGCCCCACATCGGGCAAGGAAATATCACCTTCGTATACGGCGAGGTTGTCGAAGTGCGAAACACCGACCTCGCGAAGCACATGTTGGACACGGCTTCTCGGAGAGGCATTATTCGAAGCACGAGCCAAAACAGTTACACGGCACCCATTTTCAAGAAAGCGGGCAGCAAGATGGCTGCCGAGGAATCCCGTCGCCACCGTGATCAAGATACTCTTACGGTCGGACATGTATGGGCTGAATCCTTTCGATCAAGTCGCTGGCGGAATGTGGCGTGTAGAACTGGCGACTCGATTCCCGTTTGCGATGCCATGCGGACGGCCCTTTTCGGATGATATTTTCCAGGTCGTCGAACGTTCTCGCACGGAATCCGAAATCGTAATGTTGCGCAGCATCGAAGAGCCCGGATTCCTGCGGCATCAGATAACGCAAGCCGGTGAGCAATACGGGCACCCGGCATGCGAGCGCTTCGTACGTTGACAGAGCGCCGGGCTTAGTGACGACAATGTCGGCTGCTGCCACGTATCGGTGGATGTCGTCGAGGAATCCGAACGTCCGCGTTCTCGAATCCTGCATCGCCTCAATCCGCCGTCGCAGTCCGATGTTTTTTCCGCAGACGACGAGCATATTCGCACCAGCGGCAGCTTTCCGGACACATCTGTAAATCTGGAGAATGGGTCCACCTCCTCGCGCGCCTGCGTTGATGAGGATGATGCATCCATCATCGAGTTTGAGCGTATCGCGGACTGCACGAATCTCGGACATGCTTGCCGGCACGAACGTCGGCCGTACAGGCATTGAAACACGCTCGATGCGCCACGCCGGAATACCGGTCGCGGTGACTGCCTGCAGCGCCTCGTCCGTTGACACGAAATATTGGTCGATGTACGGCGATGTCCATCCGCGCCAGAATGGTGGAAATGGATCCGTAACGAACACGCAGCAAGGAATGCCGAGGGCCTCTTCCTTGATAAATCGTTGAAGGAAGTGGTTCATCATCGGGTGCACGGACAACACAATGTCCGGCTTCTCTGCATCAATAAATCGGGCGATATAGTGGCGAACTTTCCCGTAGAAAAATTCGCGCTCGTTCGGCCGCAGGCGATCGATAAGACGAAAGTACCAGCCCATCCACTGTGGCCGATACGTCAAAACCACGTTGTACAGATTCGCCAGCGAGCGATTGACGTGCGTGGATTCTTCGAGAGGTCTTCTAATCTTGGATTGCAGTCCGGCAGCCCTGGCTGCCTCCTCAATAGCAGCGGCCGCGCTGTTGTGTCCTTCCCCCGTGTTGGAGGACAGGATTAACAGTTTGGTCATAAATAGCCCTTATTTATAGCACAGTTCCCTTCGGTGTGGGCCGCATCAGGAATTCGCTTCTCACGCCGGAGGCGTGCCAGCAAATTAGCCAGGAGTTAAGCGAGCGGTAGCGAGCGCGGGGCTATCCAGGGGTGCGCAAAAAACGCGCACCCCTGGCTAATTTACGTCCACGCCTCCGGCGTGGGAAATTCGATGGCCGCGGTGCGCAAATTACTTATGTCTCCGCGAGAGAAGCGAATTTCACAACGAGAATAAAAACGCTTTGTACCGTTCGCCCAAGCGGTCAGGCCGGAATTCCGCCTGGAATCTCTCGCGCATCGCCCGTCCGTGTTTTGCGCGCAATTCAGAATTCCGCAGCAAGCGATCCGCGATGCCGATGTAATCCGCTTCACCTGGAGCCGTGAGGTCGTTAACGCCCACGAGTTCGGCGCCAGAGTTCCCAGGCGAATCCGGCGGATATCGCAAAACCACGACCGGCTTGCCGGCTCCCATTGCTTCCAGAATTGAACGCCTGGCTGGACGTGGAAATGGCGCCAGATAAACATCAATCATGTCGAGCAGTGACGCGATATCGTCCAAATGTCCGAGAAATCGCACGCGCGGCAGCACACCTTCGGAATGCAGATGAGAACGAATGGTCTTCACATTTCCCGCGCCTGCGAACAAATGAAAATGCTTGGGAAACCGCTTCATGACTTCCGACACTGCGCGGAGATATCCGTCGTTGGCAACTTTGGACAAATTGCCGAAGGTGGCCGAAATGGTGCTCGCGGATTCGAGGCCCATGTCCTTTCGAGTCACGGCCTGCCTCAAGTGAAGCCGTTCCTCAACGTCAGATGCCACCGGGATCCATTCCGCACGACCAGAGAAACGCGTGCGCCGCAGGTCGTTCTCGAAGAGATGAATATATCGGTCGAAAAGGTCGGCATCCATCTCCGACCCATGATTCACATTCACCTGCACGCGAACCGGCCGCATGGACGCGACGCGTGCTGTGATCTGTTCAGCGAGACTTGCATGAAAAAAAGCTACCGTGATTCCGGAGGCGCGTAGACCCTCAGCGATGCGGGCAGCGCGTTCGAGAAAGTCTCCTTCAACCGAGGCAATTTTCACTTCGGCTTCAATACTCACATCCTGCGATTGCGCTGCGCGTACAGGATTGAAGAACCAAGATGCGGCCCATTCCGTGGTGAAGACGGTGGATTCAATTCCCTGCCTTCTGAGACTGCGTACGAGCGTCTTCAGATACTGGGTCGAAGCGTTGCCGGGTAAGAGACAACCAACCACATGCGCAACACGGTTCGCCGACTCCCGCAATGACGGCCGTGATGCCACTTGAAGCGGAGCTGCCCAGCGCTCGAACGACTCGCCGATGGATCGCACCCGCGTTGTATCCAAACCTGCAAACATTGCGCGCTGGAAGTAATCCATGGCGGACGCGGCATCGCGCTCCAAAAGCGCGTTCCCGACGCGAAAAGCCACATCCGCAAGCCGCGGCTTATCGCCTACATGATAGAGCGCGAGCGTGTAAGCGTGATTGATAAGCTCCGATGTGTATTCTGTTTCGCGGGCGACCGTCTCCAGCAAAGGCACCGCAGCAGGAAAGTCGCCATTCTTGAAAGCGGTCAAGGCAGCTTCGTAATTCACCGGCGTATTGTAGACTAACGCCAGCGGGCTACAGCCGCACGATTATGGGAGGATCGAACAAAGAAAGCGCGCAAAACCGGCGCGCTTTTCTTCAGGATTGAGTAGCGGGCTTGCGAGTCTGGAAGCGTTCCGCAGCTCTGCGTTTCAGGCGGGCTTTCTTCTTGGCCCGATTGACGCGACGCTTCTTCAGAATTTCAAATTTCGTCGTCATGATTCCCTATAATAAGTTTTCTGGAAGTGAGTAGGGTCCGGTGACTCTCCTGGCCTTCAAAGCCTGTGGGGCGGCGGGGAACCGTCGTCCGGTGGGTTCGACTCCCACGCACTTCCGCCAACTATGCCGATGTCTTCGCAGCCTTTAGCGCTGCGATGGCTTTGGCTTCATCATCGTACACGTCAAAGACTGTCAACAGCTTGGTCATCTGCAACAGGTCTTTCGCCTTCGCGGTCAGGTTCAAAAGCTTCACGTCGCCCTGCTTATTTCGCACAGTCGTGTACGCGGAAACCAGTTCCCCTAAGCCCGAACTGTCAATGTATGAGACATCGCCGAGATTTAAAACGAACTGGCGAACGCCATCGTTCACCTGGACTCGTAGCGTTTCACGCAGCAGGAGCACCGGCTCCCCAATCGTCAGCCGCCCCGACATATCCACAACAACGATTCCATCGACTTTTCGAGTTTTTACGTTCAAACTCATAGATCCTCCTCGAATTAATTCCACCGGACGGTCGCCGGCTAAAAATGCCCCGCTGATCAACGGAGGGCGTAGGTTACCGCCTCTCGGTCTGGAGTTTCAAGCGGATTCCGGCTTTGGAGCAAGGGTAATTCGGGATCCGACGCCTAAATATACCTAAATTCGCGTAGTCGAAATCCGCCAAATCTGTCGGCTTCGGTGCACGAATTTAGGTGATTTAGACGTCTGACCCGTCGACATCTAAGTAGATCAGGAAATCCGTAGCGACCGGTTGCGCGCCCAATTGCCGGAGAAAGTTCGTAATCTGCCCACGATGATACGTCGAATGATTGACCAGGTGCTGCATCATCTGTCCTAGGGGATATCGCCAGGTCTGATTTCTCGTGTTCGTGTACGTGATGATCTCGTGAAGCGATTCGTTTGTAACCTCTTGTACGAAAGCCATTTGCTCCGTCTCGATCTCCGACCACCTTGCCCTCACCGCATCGATGTCCGCAAACTCGGCGGCCTCGAGCATTGCCCGCGGTGAGACGCCTTTCCAGCGTCTCAGCCAGATCCACTCCGCCGACATGATATGCACCAGCGTATCTCTCAGCGATGGGAAGCTACCGCCCAAATGGCGGGTCAGTTCTTCCGTGCGGAGCGGCGCAACAGAGTTCAAGATGATTCCGTTCGCCCACTTGTTGTACTGGTAGAGCTGCTGGATGTCTCCCTTATTCATCGAATTTCCACCGAGTCGCCGTCTGGTTGAACTCTGGAGTCAAACCGAATACCAATTGCGGACGCACACGGTAAATCGGCTCGTTAAAACCTTCCATGTCCCAGGCGTATTTGTCTTCGTAAATTGCGGAAAATTTCTTGCGTGTTCGTGAATCGGTAATGACTTCCGCCATACCTTCAATAACGACTGTATCTTTGATTTGCCCTTTGTTAGGGCGGCGTTCGAAATCGATTTCCGTTGCCACGGAACACTGCGAATTCGTCGAGAGATTTCGGGCTTTCCGCGACTGATCACCTGTGCTGAAAAAGAAAGCGTTGTTGAACCAAACGCCCCAAACCGGCATCACGTGAGGCTTTCCGGCAGGATCGGCTGTGGCGATGAAATATGTGCGTCCTTTTTGGAGCCGCTCTTCAGCCCAGCGCCACGGCAGCAAACCCCGACCGCCTTTCGCATCAGCAATACCGTAGCCCGGCATGTATGGCCGGCTCGCTTTTCGCTTAGGCATCGATGTATCAGGCCTGATCGTAGAATTTCATTGCTAGAGTGCCATGCGCCGCCGCGCCGCCAGCTCGAAGCGCCGCGGCCAAAAGGACTGATTCGACAACTTCCTCTTTAGTCGCACCAGCTTTCTTGGCGTTCTTGGTGTGGACTTCAATGCAATACACGCATTGCGTGGTGTGTGCGACCGCGAGAGCAATCAGTTCTCTGTACTTCCTCGGGATTTTTCCGTCTTCTCTCCCGACGATGGCGTCTAGCGCCGCCCATGCCTGGAATTCTGCTGGAGCCAGTGTCTTCATATCGCGGAGCAGCTTGAGATCGTTTTCGTCGTGGTAGTGGTTTGACATTGGAAATGAGCCTCCTTTGCTAATACCCCAATCGCAGCATGCCTTCCTGAGATCCATTGACGGACCCACGCGTCAGCCATTCAAGCGACGCCCGAAACAGCAAACTGTGGTTCTTTTCCCACATTGCATTGTGAGACGAACACGCAAGATGGATGAAGACTTTCTGAGGTGTTCAAAGATCTGCGTAGAGTTCGCGAACGCGATCAGGATTGACCTGCTTGTCATGCACGCCGGCGATCATCAAAGTCGGTGTCTGACTTTTGGAGACAATCGATTGGTTCCAGCCCCAACTCGTAGTTTGAGGAGCGCGACGGACGCCCGGACCCCACGTTGCGCCGACCGGGTCGGATTCGAGCATCTTCGCCCATACGCTTTCGGCTGTCGCGGAATCGTATTGGT